>JADHOA010000232.1 GCA_016779185.1 Rubripirellula sp. | reverse complement strand
AGAACCTTGGCTTGAGTTGAAGCCAAGGGACCTCGACTCGCCGAGAATTTAGTAAACTATTTTCGCATATCGCTGCCATTCCATTCCCACACCATCTGAGGTGACTCCATGTCGGATGCATCCAACGAGCCTAATCCGCTTTCAAACCATGCCGATCCGTCGCCGACACCCTCCGAGGTTGATTTACAAGTCCCACAGAATAGTGATCGGTCGAGACTGAACGACGAAGCACCCGTGGTAGCGGAGCTGGTTACGGCGGGGATCGCTGCCGCGGTGGTTGATGGGGACAAAGATGCTGTTCTGTACGGATCCACTCTGAAAGCAAGCTCGTTCTCTGAAAACGATCGTCGCTGGTGGTCTCCAGTAGTAATGGTGGGTATTTCACTCGCATCGTTTCTGACCATGAGCGGAATCATGGCGGTGGTTGCTTTATTGGCGGTGAGAGGTAATTTATCCCTCGAGATGCTGAAGGAGCCGTCGGATCTTGAATCCGCGATGGGCGAAGTCCTAAGCTCGCGGCTTGGCCTTTTCCTTTCTCTTGTCATTCCTCAATTGGCACTAGTCTTACCTTGCTTGATCGCCGCTTGGCTTTCCCCAGTTTCTTTTCGAGAGCGACTCGGGCTGGTTCGTGGCAAATGGCCGATTTGGAGTTGGCTAGCGGTGGGTGCTGCATCACCGCTAGTTGGCATTCTTTCGGGATTATTCCTGAGTCTATTTGTCGAAGAAAGTGAAACGCTCAAAGAGATGAATCATGTTTTCCGGGAACACGGAACGACAGGATTTTTCATCCCGCTTGCCCTGATGATTGGAGCGACACCAGCCTTCTGCGAAGAACTTTTATTCCGGGGATACATTCAACAACGCCTGACCCGATCGTTTCGACCTGATCGGGGTATTTTTATTGCATCTTTTTTATTCGCCGCGTTCCACATTGATTTGGTTCACGTTCTCGCAGTTTTCCCGCTTGGACTGTTTCTTGGCTGGGTTACCTGGAGAAGTGGCTCCTTGTTCCCAGCGATGATTGGCCATTTTGTGAACAACTTTGTAAGCGTGATTGGAATCGTCGTTGCCCCACAGGAGAATCAAGACACGCTGGAGTTACCGGCTGCGGCATTGAGTCTCAGTGTCTTTTTCTTTGGCTTGATTGGTGCTGCCCTGATCGGGCTGGTAGCCTATCGACAACGTGGCACACCTTTGGATTCCATGTCATCGGAAACCATTGTTTAAAATCGCCGCAACCTCCCAACTCGCCGCCCCAAAAAATCGCCGCCCCCCATCTCGCTGTATCTTCGCATCACACCGTACCTGCCCATCACACCGAATCGCCTCTTTCCTGAACCGGTCGTCAACAATGTTTGGATTGCGGCTTGGATTTGAACAGCCCATCTACCTGCTGCTATTAGCGGGTCTACCCATTTTGTGGTGGATCGGATATCAGCCGCTGCTGGCATTAGGTCCGGTTCGTAGATGGATTGCGATCTCTTTGAGAAGTTTACTGTGGACCTTCATTGTGTTGGCGCTCTCGGGTGTCCAGTGGGTCTGGAGTAATGATCGCCTAACGGTGATGTACCTGCTTGATCAATCCGAGAGTATTCCGATCGCCAAGCGTCAGATGATGCTGGACTACGCAATTCGATCGGTACAGGAGCATCGCAATCGCGAACGGGGTGATCGCACAGGGATCATTGTTTTTGGACGGAACGCGTCAATCGAGATTCCGCCGTTCGATGATGACATTCCCGAGATTCGGAAGCTGGAAAGCTTAGACGGCCCAACCGATGCCACCAATCTGGAATCGGCCCTCAATCTAGCGCAGGCAGCAATGCCAGAGGATACCTCGCGGCGTCTGGTGATCATCACCGATGGTAATGAAAACCTCGGCAGAGCATCAAAGGTGGCCGCTAAACTCGCAAGGTCGGGCATCGGGATTGATGTGGTTCCTGTGATGCTAGGAAGCACAAGCGAAGTTCTTTTGGAAAAAATTGATCTACCAAGCGACATTCGCAAAGGGCAGCCCTTCGAAGCAAGGGTGGTGATCAGTCACTACAGCGATGCAGAGTCGCCCGCACCGATCTCGGGAAAAATACGCTTTCAACAGAGCCTGCTCGGCAATGAGTCGCTTTTGTTGGAAGAGGATATCGTGCTTGCCCCTGGAAAAAATGTCATCCCAATCCAACATCAAATCGATCAACCAGCAGCCTACGTGTACGAAGCGGAATTCGTCCCCGATTCCGCGCGTGACGATTCGATTCGCAAGAATAATTCTGCCACCGCCTATACATTTGTCCGCGGTAGTGGACGCGTCCTGTTGATTGAAGACTCCAAACGCGTGGGCGACTTTGACTTGCTGATCCAATCTCTCCGTGAATCGGACATCGAAGTCGTTAACCAAACAAGCGATCAACTCTTTGGATCGCTGGCGGAATTACAAGCCTACGATGCGGTGATCTTGGCGGGTGTTCCTCGAGTCTCCGGAGATCAAAGTGACTCGATCACCTCCTTCTCGGATCAACAGATTGAAATGCTGGTCAGTAATACGCAACGCCTCGGCGCTGGACTATTGATGATCGGAGGGCCAGAGGCCTTTGGTGCGGGTGGATGGACGGGGACTGAATTAGAAAAAGCGATGCCAGTCGATTTTCAAATCAAGAACTCCAAGGTTCGGGCAGTCGGTGCTCTGGCCTTAATCATGCATGCGAGTGAAATGCCTCAGGGAAATCATTGGCAGAAAGTGATTGCCAAGTCAGCCATCGAGCAACTCGGCCCCGGTGATTACGGCGGTGTCCTTCACTGGACAATGGGTGGCGATGCGTGGCTGTGGGGCGGAAACGAAGAGAATGCCGGGATGCTTGAAATTGGCGAGAACCGCAACGCCATGCTTTCCCGTATCGGCAAGATGACACCGGGTGACATGCCCCAGTTTGATCCTGCGATGAAAATGGCGGCCGCAGGTTTGGCTCGCACCCCTGCATCGGTGAAACACTGCATCATTATCAGCGATGGCGACCCAAGTGCGCCGAGTCCAGCGACGATCAAAGCCTTTATTGATAACCAAATCACGATCAGCACCGTTGCCGTCGCGTCACATGGTCTGACAGAAAGCAAGCGGTTACGCGAGATCGCCGAAGAGACGGGAGGCAAGTACTACTCGGTCTCCGACGGACGAGCGTTACCAAAGATTTTCCAGCGCGAAGCGAGGCGGGTATCCAAGCCACTGGTATACGAGCCCGAAGGAGGTGCGATTCCACAAATTGTCTTTCCACATGCGTCCATGCAGGGAATCGACAAGGTGCTGCCGCCCGTCACCGGTTTTGTCCTGACTCAAGTCAAGGAAAGCCCGCTTGCTCAGGTGCTAATCCAATCACCGAAACCTGAGTCGCCTGAAAACGCAACGATCGCCGCAGCGTGGACCTATGGACTGGGACGTACCGCGGTCATCACCACGGATGCCGGAGCTAGGTGGGCTTCTAACTGGACCCAGTGGTCAGGATACGAAAAACTATACAGCCAGTTGGTTCGCTGGCTGATGCGTCCCACCGGAGATAAAAGCCAATTCAGTATCTCCTCGAGCTACCGCGATGGCCGAGTCCAGGTAGTGGTCAACGCGCTCTCTAAAGATGACACCTACCTCAATTTCTTGGACATGCAAGCAACGGCAATTGATCCAAAACTGAATCCAATTCCTCTTCGGCTCCAGCAAGCGGCTCCAGGACGCTACGTCGGGTCGTTCCCTGCTGATCATACAGGCAGTTATTTTGTCAACGTCATCCCTGACCAGGATAACGCTCCACTCAGCACCGGTATCTCAGTGCCATATAGTGCGGAGTATCGAATGCGAGAGGCCAACATGTCTTTCATCGACTCGCTTGCCAATCAAGTTCCCGCCGAAGGAACTGCAGGTCAGGTATTCCCGCCGCTAGAATCCAAGCCAGCTGAAAATTTAGAGGCTGCAAATCCGTTTCGCAGCGGACTCGCTTCGGCACGCAGCATCCAAGACGCATGGCCTTGGTTCATCCTGATCGCAACCTGCATTTTACTCTGCGATGTGTTTGTGAGACGAGTCACTCTTCGACTCGACTGGCTCAAAACACTGGCAAAGAATTCGGCAGTCATTGGTGAAACCGATCCTGCTCAGGAGCGTTTAACCACGTTGAATCAGAAAAAACGCGAACTCACTAAAACCATGAGTGCTCGTGGAGACATGCGGTTTGACTCCGAAGCGAGTGAGACGACAAACAAAAATAGCCTCTTAGCGAAACATCCTTCCACGGAGGACAGTCGAATAAAGCAGCAGCCACCGATATCAAGTGATGGCAGTCAACAAGAGGCCGAATCACCAAGTGGAGAAACCTACACGGAGCGTTTACTGGACGCCAAACGCCGCGCACGAAAAATTTAGACCGAATCCTACAAGTGTCATGTTGATCGGTAAAAGACATTTAGGAGATCGTAAAATATAACGGTCAACATGATCGCAACGATTGGATGAATGCTAGTGTCTGATCGAGTTGTCTGATTCATAGCGGCTAGCCCCAACCATTCTTGAACCAAACCTCACCTTCTTGTTTTCTTAATATTTCAGCGGATCAAAAGCTGACGATTCACAAAAAAGACTCGAAAACGGGTTATTCCGGCTGGCATTGCTAACCAAACCTTAACAATGTTCAGTCGGCATCATCGAATCGCGTCTCCCACGATCTAGGTGGGAAGTCATGCGTACAACCGTCATGATTTTTAAACCCAATCCACTGCATGAAGCAGTGGAAGAGATTCAATCTCCTCCTGCATGGAAGTTTTCTAATGAAGCTAAGTCAGCTAGCCCGTCGGGCTATCATGACAGCGGCAGGGACCGCTGTCATTTCGATCACAGGTGGGCTAACGAACACCTTCGCCGACGAATTCTCAACGATTGAGATACTGCAACTCACCGACCTCGAGACGGAAGTAGGTGATCTAGACAATTCAATCCTTCAGGTAACGGCGAACACCCCGAACGAACCATCGGTTCAAGAGCGTCTGGAAGCGATCAACGCAAAACTAGCGGAGATGGAAGCATCGATCGATGACGTTACCGAGAAAGCTGGTGACAAATCCATCGTCAAAAGCGGGTCCAGCAAGTCCACCATGAAAGTGAGCGGACGCGTCCACTTTGATGCTTGGGGGTTTGATACCAACGACGAAACGATAGCCGATTTCAATGGTGGGGATCCCGAGAATCGTCTCGGATTTCGTCGCCTTCGTTTCGGCGTCAAAGGTAATGTCGCGGATAACATGCTCTACAAGATTGAGATGGAATTCGCCGGTGGTAATGATGTCGAATTTCGAGATGCCTACTTGGGTTGGACGGACCTCCCAATTCTTCAAACTGTCTTGCTCGGTAACCAGAAGCGTCCCTACGGTTTGGATCACCTGAACAGCTCGCGGTACAACGTTTTTCTTGAGCGTCCATTTGTCATCGAAGCCCATAACCAAGACGCTCGACGTCTCGGTCTAGCTTCCTATGGCGTATCCGATGACCAGAAATGGAACTGGCGATACGGAGTCTACAACCAACGAAACGTCCAGGGACTCGGAAACTATGTGGACGACCACCTGCAACTTGAAGTCACCGGTCGTCTTGCTAACACCATTTGGTACGACGAGGTGAGCGGTGGACGCGGCTATGCTCACTGGGCCATTTCTGGTTCACATGCCGACTCAACTGACAACGCTAATAACACCAATGAAGCTCGATTCCGCACTCGGCCCGAGGCTCGATCGGAAAGCCGATGGTTGGACACGGGACGAATTGCCGGCGCAGATTATTTCAACCTGCTCGGCCTCGAAGGCGTGATTAATGTGGGTCGTGTTCAAGTGGTCGGTGAGTACCAAAAAACTTGGGTTGATCGCCAAGATCTTTACCAAGATGTGGCTTTCGATGGTGCTTATGTCTATGTGTCTTATTTCCTAACCGGCGAACACATGCCTTGGGACCGCGAGTCGGGAACGCTTGCTCGAATCAAGCCATTCCAAAACTTCTGGCTGGTTGACCGCTGCAATGGCGGAACCTCCGCCGGATGGGGTGCATGGCAATTGGCTGCTCGATGGTCACACGCTGACTACACAGATGGTGATATTTTGGGTGGAGTTGGAGATTCGTTCACTTTCGGTCTCAATTGGTACTGGAATCCGAACGCACGGATGCAGTTCAACTACATCGCTGGCGAAGTGTCCGAGCGTGGGACAGACAATGGAATTGAATCTGGTGAATACGACATCTTTGGCGCTCGCTGGATGATCGATTTCTAGGTCAACACTTTTTTTCGACTAAAACCTTTTGGCGAGATAACAGAGTCCTCTGTTTCTCGCCATCCTTCCTTCCATTATCCAATAAAGGTTTCAGATGATTCGCACTAGTTTCTTATCATCGGCGATGATCGTGGCAATCGGGATCTACGCCTTCAGCGGTGGTCAAACCGTCACGGCTGGAGGATTGGGTTGCATCAACCCAAAAGACTGCCGATGCGAGCTTTCGACAAAGGAAGTTGCTGTTGAAAAATCGTGCTTCGAAGTCGAATGCAAGACGATTTGCATCCCGAAGGTTGTTTTTCCGTGGCAAACGGGCAAAAGTTGTCTCGGCTTGGGACTATTCGGTTGTTCCCAGCCATCATGCGATGGATGTGACGCGTCGATTTGCGATGGCGACGGATGTGATGGCAGTGGGTGCAGCAACGGCGTTAACAATGGCGCTTTCACAAAAACCGTCAAGGTCTTAAGCAAAAAGAAGTATACCGAACCCGGAACTGAGTACTCATGGTCGGTCAACAAGGGTTCCGATTGTGATGCAGGCTGCGATACCGCCCAAGCGGCATCGAAAAGCCCTGCACAAAGACAGTGGGTTGCGGAACTTCAAGTTCCACGACCGATCCTGAATATCGCGCCCGTTCGCATACGCTAATCGCGATGGGCTCGATTGAGTCAG
>JADHOA010000231.1 GCA_016779185.1 Rubripirellula sp. | reverse complement strand
ACTTCACGGAAGGTAACGGTCGGCGTTTCGGGTTGCGACGCCTCACTCTCCAAGCTCGAGTGCTCAATCCGATCAACTGACTCAATCACCTGTTTACCCTCGGACTCGCTACGAAACGAGAAAACCGAAAACATACCTACAACAACAAAAAGCAAGAGACTGACCAGGCCCCCGACAACAATCGCCACAATCGACGCTGTCGAGATGCCAGAACTGTTAGCTCCGCGATTCACGCCATCATTTGGCGGTGATGCTGCGGTCGCAGTGGAAACAAATACATTTCCGCATTTTGGGCATCGTAGTTGAACCACAGCGTTTGGGTGGTTCGACGATGCACCGCAGCTTGGACACGATACAGATTTGTATGAATTGAGAGAGTTAGACACGGTAAGCACCAGAAGATTTTTTATCACTAGATATTTAGATCACTCAATGTCGACGACTCAATGCACAGGCAATGCCAAGCTGTTTACGCAATGCCAAGTAGTCGGCGCCGCTAAGTCTCGACTGGCCTACCCATCGCCAAACAATTCACATCGGTTTGATGAACAAAGCTTGGAACGAAATTTGACATCAACAGACGAGGGGGATCAAACGTCGACATTCCAAAACAAATCCGACAAGCGGCAACTGCGATGCGTCGACCGCGGTTTAGACGTTTTATCAAGCCGCGGACCGCTACACTATAACACCGTTATCGCAAGCCAGCCTGATCCAGCCGGTTCTGCCGCAGTCATGCCAATGTTTTATGGCAAAGGTTATCATCTTCGGTCGTCACAGATTCCTGCTTGTGTAAGTACCAGATCAGATCGAGCACCAGATCAGGTCCACATTGGGGTGCTTGCTCCGAAAATGGTCTCCTCCGCAACGAACGCTAATTCCTTACCAAGGTGACGCGAATTGTATGGTTCGCTAAAATTCACATCGGCGTGGAACACTGAACGCCGAAGTTGCTACGACATCCAAGTTCCATCAACTTCCATGCATTTGTTTTTTTCTCCATCGACCAGGATCCCATCATGCGAGTGCTCGTCACAGGTTGCGGCGGTTTCTTGGGTCGCGAGATTGTTGGGCAACTGATCACGCGTGGCGATCACGTGGTGGGGATCTCTAGGAGTGTCTACCCAGAGTTGATTGCATCTGGGATGGAACACCGATGCGGCGATTTATCCGACGCATCATTCGTTCTCGAGTCATTGCGTGGCATCGACTCAGTCATTCACACCGCAGCGGTAGCAGGCGTTTGGGGAAGCAGTGATTACTTTGTTCGAAATAACCTGACCGCCACTGAAAATGTCATTGAGTCCTGCAAGCGACAGGGGATTCGAAACCTCGTCTACACCAGTAGCCCGAGCGTTACCTTTGATGGGCAGCATCAACGCGGAGTCAACGAGCAGGTTCCGTATCCCAGCAATTGGCTCTGTCATTACCCACGAACCAAAGCCTTGGCGGAACAGAAAGTTCTCGCGACTCACCAATTCGATGCCGTCAGAACGGTCGCACTTCGCCCCCATCTCATTTGGGGAGAAAACGATCCACACATCCTGCCGAGAATTCTCCAACGAGCCGCCTGTGGAAAACTGAGAATCGTCGGGGATGGAACCAATCGAGTGGATACCGTGCATGTGGTGAACGCCGCAGCGGCACATGTGGATGCACTCGAAGCCCTTGAGAAAAACGCAGAAGTCGCTGGCGGCCGGGCTTATTTCATTGCACAGGATGAAGCGGTGAATTGCTGGGACTGGATCAGTGAAATCTGTCATCTAGGCGGTGTACCTGCGCCGCGAAAGTCGATTTCATTCAGCGCTGCCTACCGAGTCGGAGGGCTACTTGAATTCGGATACCGATGCTTGGGAAAAACCAATGAGCCGCCAATGACCCGATTTGTGGCCGCACAGCTTGCCAAAGACCACTATTTTGACATCTCCGAAGCAAAGAAACGGCTTGGTTATCATGTGAGAGTCTCGATGGCAGAAGGACTGGAGCGACTCAGAATCGCTTGGCAAACCAAGCTAGCTGGTTGAGTTTTTGACTTTTACTGTGTGCAAACAGCTAGGCGTCGCCCAAGCGGCAGAAAAAAATCCAATTCAGTCGGCTCTGCCTAGGTATCACCGGTCCGACAATCTGGGGAAAACCGAGCCCAGTGGGGTTTGCCTTGGTTGATTCTCGGGGAATTTAACGGTCTCGCACCCTGAAGGGCCGGTCTGTTGCCGGATTCAAGAGGAATTGTTGCTTGGATAATCAGGCGGGCGTTGTCATTCAGAGGCGTCACTGGTAGCCTTTTGCCGTTCGGTTCGTCCTAAATTCGTCAACCAAACTTGCCTCGGTCGTCGTGACCCTTGGCGCCGCGAGTAAATTTCGCGGACCGGTTTTTCGTTAACTAATGAATCAGCTACCGTGATTGCTCCCAATCGTGCCACGAATCTCCCAGACGATCAACGAATCGTCATCACCGGCTTGGGGTTGACCTCCCCAAACGGAAACGACTGGAATTCGTTCCGCCAGTCGCTGCTAGAGAAACGCAGTGGGGTGCAACCTTACGAGATTCGTTATTTCGGCAAAACGCTCGCCGGCATTTGTGATTTCGAACAAACCCGTTATCAGACACGGAAAGATCTTCGTCGCGGCACCCGAGCGGGCAGTGTCGGGGTCTACTGCGCCAACGAGGCAATCAAACATTCGGGAATCGACTGGGATAACACCGACAAATCAAGAGTGGGCATTTACGTCGGAGTGACAGAACACGGAAATGTCGAAACCGAAAATGAAATCCATGTCATCAAGGGTTTCGATTACGACACCAGCTGTTGGTCACATCACCACAACCCCAGAACGGTCGCAAACAATCCTGCGGGTGAGATCGCGTTGAACATGGGGATCACCGGTCCCCATTACACCATCGGAGCTGCTTGTGCGGCTGGAAACGCGGGTATTATCCAAGGTGCACAAATGCTTCGGCTTGGTGAATGCGATCTGGCGATTGCGGGGGGAACGAGCGAAAGTATTCATACGTTTGGAATCTTTGCGAGTTTCAATAGCCAAAACGCTTTAGCGATTCACGACGATCCCACCAAGGCTTCGAGACCGTTTGACGTTCATCGCAACGGAATCGTAGTTGCGGAGGGCGGTTGCCTTTACACCCTCGAGCGACTCTCTGATGCAAAGGCCCGTGATGCGGAAATCTATGGTGAACTGGTTGGATACGCCATCAACACCGATGCGACCGATTTTGTGCTTCCCAACCCAGAGCGACAGGCGCAGTGCATTCAGATGGCACTGGGCCGCGCCGGTTTGACGCCCGATCAGATTGACATTGTCAGCACCCACGCCACCGGCACCAGCAGCGGAGACTCGCAAGAATGTATCGCTCTAAGAAGCGTTTTTGGTGACTCCAAGCACACTCGCATTAACAACACAAAAAGCTACATTGGTCATGCGATGGGAGCCGCTGGATCACTTGAATTGGCCGGCAACCTCCCCTCGTTCAAGGATCATGTTGTCCACCCTACGATCAATGTCGACGAAGTGGATCCGGACTGTCACCTTGATGGCCTTGTGATCAATGAACCACAGGAAAGTCAACGCGTGGACTATATCCTCAACAATTCCTTCGGGATGCTTGGGATCAACTCGGTGGTGATTATCAGTCGATTTTAGAGTATCACGAGCAAGAGCCACCTCACCGAATAAACGATCACTGCGAGGCAGTCGCGGTGGCAAACAGGCGATCAGCAAAAAGTCGTTCGCCGAAATACCGAAACACAACAAACGATAACGATTCAGAAAAATCATTGGAGAGATCGAATCGATGACGCCAGCAGAAATCCGTGATGAAATCCTCGATATCCTCGAAGACATTTCACCCGATGAAGACTTGGATAACCTCGACGATGAAAAAGCGTTTCGTGATCAACTCGAATTGGACAGCATGGATTTCCTTGACATCGTCATGGAATTGAGAAAGCGTCACCGTGTCCAGATCCCAGAAGAAGATTACGGCAACCTTGCCAGCATGCACTCAACGGTGACCTACCTTGAGCCAAAGATGAAAGACATCGTCAAATAATCGTTTCTCTTTTGGTGGGGCCTGGTTACGAAGTCACAATCCTACCGATCTCAGACGTTTCAGCCTCTGCCGAACGGTTTTCCGTGGAGGCTTGTAACCGGTCGACCGTTTCCCAGACTCGGTATTCCCCTCCTCGATCTTCCCAGACTCGATCTTCCCAGACTCAATTTTCTTCGGTGTGATGGGTGGTTCATGACGCTTCTTAGTCGAACTGCAAACGCATCAGCCAGACGACAACCTGTATTCACTTTGACACAGGCGGCGTGATTGCGTCTCAAATTCGCGGCGCCAACTGGCTTTCTCGACCTTCGCAGCCAACGCTTACGCGAGAAAATCCGCGTATTTATCGGCCAATACCGGAAAAAAACTAAAGAGATTCGCTTCCCTGCTGTCGTAGTGAGTGTTTTGGCACGGACTTCGCTCTCTCCTAGAACCAGAAAGGCCAAAACGCCTCGGCACGGGGGTACAAACACCTGATTCGTCGGGGCAATCCCTCCCAACCTCGTTTATGGAGATGAGAAAAGATGCTAACGAAAAAGCAATGGATTCTAGCCCCTGCCCTGATTCTTGCCTCGGTGGTCACCATGGGTACACAGGAGGCGAAAGCTGATGTTCGCGTCAGTCCTTGGGGCGGTATCAGCATCAGCTTCGGAACCCCCAGATCTAGTTGCCGCCCAAGCTACAACAGTTTCTTCGGTTCAAGCATGATCCATCGGCACTACAGCCCACCGCTGCGGTACAACTCACATTCACGGTACGGAGTTCACCGACACACGCCCTCCATTCGCTCGCGAAGCCATAGTAACTGCAACCCGCGGTACCGCCGATAGAGAGGGAAGGTATTGAGTCATCCGCTCGGCGCGAGTCTATAGAAGCCACGCGATTTGCCTGAGTCAAATCGCTTTTACACCGCCGCGTGGTACGAGCGAAATCACCGAGCAAGGTGAGTGAAAACTTAGAACTGGGGTCATAATTGGCTCCAGTTTTTTTGTGCGCGGACATCCCCGACCATCGAAAAAATCGGAAAACCGAATATCATGGATCCGTCGGTCCATCAACTATCAACCCTGACAACAGACGGTGAAACCATGCATGTTCGCCCCGTATCCAAAACAACTCGCTCAATCACCGCAACAATGTTTGCTGCCACCTTTATTTTGACGACAGTGCAATTGAGCGAAGTTTCGATGGCCGATTCAACCGGCGGGGGATGGAAAGGTGAGTGGATCAGCGAAACCACTGGCCATCATGGCCCTCTTCGAGCGAGAATTCGAAAACTTGATGACAACCATTACCGAGCTGTGTTTGCTGGCAGATTTTTCAAAGTGATTCCCTTTGTTTACCCAACAAAGCTGGAGCGAGTGTCCTCAGCGGCAGACGAAAGTGAAAGCACATCCGAGACGCTACGGTCGATCCAGCGACTTCCACTACTAGGCACGTATGAAATGGAAGCAACGGTCACAGATGGCCATTTTCATGCCGATTATAAAAGTAAACGGGACTCGGGCTCTTTTATTCTCTCTCGATGATCAAGCCGTAGAAATGCGATCCCTTGCTCGTGAGTTCCTTGGTCGATAGAGTTTTCGTGTCAGTCGAAAGTTAGTTGAACTTCACGAAGACTCGAGCCATTGAGAACGATGGACGGCGGTCGCCACAACCCAAACTAGCTTGAAAATCGAACCGAGAAAGCCTGAAACTGGTCGCCCAAACCGCCGAAGGATTAGGATTTGAAAATCAGCGAGCGTCGACCAAAGCATTTTCTACGACGTCACGGGTTGATCCAGAGACCATGCTCAACCCTTCGGGTCTCCTACCTTGATGGCCCGACAGCGATCCAGTTTTGCCGCGACTTGCATAGGCGAAACGGTCGCGAGAGTTTCGATCGAACCGATCCCTCCGATCGATAGACGATTTTGCGTTGTGTCGTCTTGACCTCGACATGTGAAAACTTGCTTGAGAGCGATTTACTCCCCATCCACCCGAAAGGATTCCGGAACTTGCCCAATCAATTCATTGACCCGGCTTTGCTGTTTCGCATGGAGATTCCAATCGAACATTGGGATGGCCAGTGGGACAGTAAGGGGATCACGCTACCGGATCAGTACCAAGTTCCATGCTTTGCCGAGTTTTCTGACCGTCCGCTTTTTGCAGACATTCGAATCGGATGGAGCCTCGACGGACTCGCAGTTCAGGTTCTGGTCAAAGGAAAGCGGCAACTACCTTGGTGCCGCGAGACGCGTCTCGACGAAAGTGACGGTTTCCACCTGTGGATCGATACCCGCTGCAGCCCCGGGATCCATCGAGCCACCCAATACTGCCATCGGTTCCTTTGGATGCCATCGGGGGGTGGACCGCGTCGAGAAAATTCGGTCACCACAATGGTGCCCATCAATCGAGCGAGGAATCACCCAAGGCAAATCGATCCAAGAATTTTGCAGATGCATACAAAATTGCGTCACGACGGCTACGAAATCTCTGGATGGATTCCCAAAGCCGCATTGACCGGTTTTGATCCACAAGAGCAACCTAGACTTGCAATTTACTACGCCGTGATCGATCGAGAACTGGGATGGCAGGGTCTCACATTAGGGCCAGAGTACCCGGTGACGGATGACCCTAGCTTATGGTCCCAAGCGGTGCTGGTTGACTCGAACAACGACTAAATCGGTATGCTGTCTCGAACCAATTGTGCCCAAATCGACGACGATCCGTCGTGATCCCGTTTTGCTGAAAAAAGGGCTTGACGTTTTTCTCGACCTCACACTCGCCAATTCAGTACCGGGACGCCATCTGGACGCGAGTGCTTCGTCGATGAATCGCGAAATCGATGATCGAAGAAAAACCCTCTAATTTTCAGACATATTTTTCTGAAACCGCCTTCAGTGACCGTTACGTGGGGAGTGCGGATTTA
>JADHOA010000230.1 GCA_016779185.1 Rubripirellula sp. | reverse complement strand
TTGGGTGACTCGTGAAAAGAAATACTGACTTTAGCGAGTTAGCCACTCGCAGCGGCGAATGGATGCGTGGTACGGGTCCCGAGTCGGACATCGTCGTCAGCAGCAGAATACGATTGGCGAGGAATCTTGCCGACTTTCCTTTCATCAAGCGTTGCAGTGACGAGGATCGAGTCAGCATTGAAAGAACGATTCGAGCCAAGATGGAGTATCTTTCAGACTGGGAGGAAGTCCATTATTTTGATTTGGAGCAACTTCCAGAGATTGATCGTCAGTTTCTCGTCGAGAGGCAGCTAGTCAGTCGAGAAATTGCCGAAGCCGACGGTGCTCGCGGTGTCGCTGTCAGTGCTGACGAACACTTTAGCGTGATGGTGAACGAAGAAGATCACCTTCGGATACAGGTGATGCACAGTGGCCTTGACCTGCCAACTGCATGGAGACAGATCAATGAACTTGACGACAAACTTGAGGCGTCAATTCTCTATGCTTTCCACCCCGATTTTGGATACCTGACTTCGTGCCCAACCAATGTTGGGACCGGGCTGCGGGTCAGTGTGATGTTACATCTTCCTGCGTTGGTGATTACTCGGCAGATTGAAAAAGTATTTCGCAGCATGCAGCGGATCAACGTTACGGTTCGTGGGCTCTACGGTGAGGGATCTCAATACAGCGGTGATTTCTACCAAGTGAGTAACCAAATCACGCTAGGGCGATCTGAGGTAGAACTGGTAGAGCTAGTTGGCGGGGACGTTGTGCCAAGAATCATTGAATATGAGCGTAAAGCCCGTGAGTACCTCGTCAAAGAGGGCAAGCAGGATTTGCATGACGACGTAAGCCGTGCCTTAGGTATTCTTGGTACTGCTAAAAAAATAAGTAGTGAGGAGACGATGCATTACCTTTCCAAGGTTCGTCTTGGGGTCAACTTAGGCTTAATCGAAGACCTGGCAGTTGGAACGATTAACAAACTATTTATGCAAACTCAGCCAGCTCATTTGCAAAAACTTCACGGTCGGTTGTTAAGGTCTTCTGAAAGAAATGTCGAGCGCGCTACTTACCTGCAACGTCATCTAAGCGATTCATTCGATAATTAATGAAGTCATCTAAGGGGGAGTGATAAGTTGTCTAATGTTTGATGACTCCTATTTAAAATTTATCGCTCATGATGGACTGGGGTTAGATGGATCTTTCGCTGAATTGAAACAGGAAATGCTCGTCGCTGTTTTTTAATCGCTCCTTGGGGGGCATGTCGTGAATCTAGAAAGTCAGCTGATCGAACTAGCCATTGCAGGTGATCACGCTGCTTTTACAACTTTAGTGGAGCGGAATCAGGATCGATTGTTCGCGTCAATGCTCCAAGTGACTGGATCTGCAGATGAAGCAGAGGAGGTCGTGCAAGAGGCATTTATTCGAGCTTTTATGAAGCTCGATTCCTTTCAAGGGAATAGCCAGTTTTTCACGTGGATTTACCGAATCGCCTTCAATGCTGCCTTGAGCAGGCGTCGAAGGAATCGTTCGAAGGTATCGCTCGACTATCTGCGTGAGGGAGGCAGTGAACCGGTAATCGAGCAGGATGCTGCTGATGAACCTCTCCTTCGAAGCGAACGCGTTGCAGTCGTGCGTCACGCTTTGGCTGATTTATCCGAAGATCATCGAGCCATCTTAGTGCTCAGGGAGATGGAAGGGTTTTCCTACGAAGAGATCGCGGAAATTGCACAGATTTCGATTGGTACGGTGAGAAGTCGGCTGAGCCGAGCGAGAGCTCAATTAAAGCTGTTGATCGAAGCGATAACCGATGATCCTCTCTCCTAATGGCTGCCTAAACCCGCGCCGCGAAGATTCGGCATCGCGGGAAGCGTTTGCCGTGCTTTGACTTTCTTCGAGACGGTTCCCTTCAGTCTACAAGTCTTCGCCGGATCGATACGTTTCGGTAGGACACACTGGTGTGATCTCCTTGTAAGTAGACGGGGCCAGGTTGGGTAACATTTCCGAATAATGCCCCTCCAGTACAGCCGCCGTAGCCGTCAGGGAAATTAAACCACCAGTCGCCGATCAACTTTTGATTGACTTTAGTTTTTTCGGAACGCTTTATTTCTCCGTTGATCGGTTGCTGAGAAAGAAAAGCTAGTAAGTCACGAATCTCTCGGATTGTTAACTGGTCAAGCAAACCCTCGGGCATCAAAGAAGTTGAGGTTTCTTTCCTCTGAATGATGTCATCGGTTTTGATTACTTGTTCATTTCCATCCAGATTCCTGTAGACCTCATTTCCTCCCCCGCCATCTCTCAGCAAGATACCAGAGAATGTTTTGCCATCCTCCAGAAGTAAGGATCTTCCTTGAAACTGCGGGTCAATCTGTTCGCTAGGGAGTAATAGGGAAGTTAAGATGCGATCACGATCAATGTTTCTCCCTAGATTTGTGAGATCTGGCCCAACAAGATTTCCTCGACCCGTATGGCGATGACATTTGCTACAGTTCGCAATTCGTGGGTGGTTAAAAATCCGTTGCCCAGCTGCAAGATCCACCGGCTCCTCGACGTGATCAAGCAATTGATTCCAACTCGATAAGTCATCGTTAGCCGGATGATTCTTTTTGATGGTTTCGGGTTCCAGTGCGGCGTTTATCAATGGTGCGGATTTAGGGTAAACATCCTTAAGCTCTCTCAGGAAAATTCGATCTTCTTCATCGAGAGCTAAGTGTCGAAGGCTACGAAGTGCTTCTTCACGAATGGAAATAGCCTTCGATGATGCAAATGAGACGATTCGCTTGATGTCTTGCTCGTTGGAGGGCTGAAAACTGGCAATCGCATCGGCCCTAGCTGCATTGGGTATGCTTGGGTCTTCGAGAATCTCTCTTAGGAAACGATTTGCCTGGTCCGACGCTGCTACTGAAACGGTGCGTATTAATTCCCGAAGGACCATTTCATTGCCTTCTCTTTTGATTTCAAGCCACTGTTCCAAGCCAAAAGATTCTTGGCTGGGTCGCATAAGACGAAGCAGGCTGGCTTGCAGGGAATTGCTTGTTGTTTCGCTTTGAAAGAACCTGGTAAGTGAGGATTCATCCGCAATTTCTAGTTCTGGATTGCCGTTCAGCGTATTGATGGTTGCGAGAGTCGCCTCAAGTAAGTCGAAATCGATGTCGGATTTTTCTAAACAAGCTGACACTGTCGGAAGGAGTTCTGCCAGTTCTTCATCAGCAATCCAACGTAATGCTTCAAATTGTACGGCGCGAGACGAATGGTTCAGGAATATTTGAGCCGTGCGGACATCCTTGGGTCTTGCCATTTTCCAAACGAGCAATAGGACAATTGATTGGTCATCTTGGATTTGGGCTATTTGATGCACCATCGATAAGATTTCTTTCGCGTCTTGGTCCAATCGCTGCGCTAATTCACAAATTATTTTGTGTCGCAAGAAGGGATCCGAAGAAGAAGTGCATTCGGTCAATAATTCCGCAATATTCATATTTGCGATGCGATTAGCTGTTTTTATTTGGTTAGCACTCTGATCGCTATCGAAAAGTTCAATTGTGCCCTGCCCTGTCCATTGTGAAGTTTGAGTGGGATCAAAACTCAATTTCCAAATTCTGCCTTGTCCGTGAATTTCATAAGAGCCTTTGACCCAATCCGTAAAGAAGATGTCATGATCATTTCCCATGGCGATACAGGTTGGACGGAAATTTCGATCGCCCTCAACCATGGTGACTCGATGGGTTGAAAAGGTCTCGCCGCTCTGTTTGAGAGGATAGTAATCGATGCGATGTTCTGTCCAAGAAGTGACTGCGAGTCCATTCTGGAACGGGATGATTCCGCACGGTGCTTCACCAAGCGCATGCATCATCGGGAGCGTTCCGCGAAGTTCCCCGTTCCAACAAACAAAAGGATGGTGTGCAGCGTTACCGTATTTGCGCTGGTAGCCGTAATCACCATTTTGGACGACGTGCAAAAGTCGGCAGGGTGGGCGTGAGCCTGGGTCATTTTCTGCTGCGAAGAGTTCGCCATCTCGAAAGCAGAGGCCGAATGGGTTCCAAAAACCTTTTGCAATGCGACGAAGGCCACTGCCGTCAGCAAGACAAGAAAAGACTCCACCTTCCCCTGAACCAGAGACCGTGATGCCGTCAGAACCAATCAGCTTCCAAGGTTTAGCGAAGTTTTCCCCGATTGAGAAAACCAGCCGCCCATCAGGCGCCCAGGTTAAGCCGCTTAAACCGTTATGCGGATAGGTTGCTTCAGTCTCCAGTCGAATGATTGTTTCGGTTTGATTGCATTTTCCACCGGGGTAAGCACCAAAAAGTCGAATGAGCTTATCCCGCTGAGCAAGGTAAATATCATTCGAACGACCTAGTTCCAGATCCATTGTGTTGTTGGTGTCGGAGAAAAAAACCGTTCGAGTGCCATCGGGTGCGAAGCAAAGGATTTCGTCTTTCTCGGGACCTTCGTATCCTGCAGGTCGGAAATGCGTATGGTTCGATGCAATCCAGACCGATCCATCGTCAGCGACATCGATTCCTGTTGGAGTCGCAAGGTCGGGATGCTCGGCGAAAAGTTCAATCGTAATTCCTGAAACGGATAACGCAGGGAAGCTGTCCGCTGTGGTCGTAGCATCCATTGGATCTTGCTGATTCTCTTTGGAATCAGCTGCGTGTCCGTTAGGAGTTGATGCAAAGTAAAAGAGCGGCAGCAAAAGGAAAGCGGTCATGGCATTCCATCGCCAAATTCTTGTCGTTCTCGTGATCACTTGAATTAACTCCGTTGCATCAATCCTGCGTTCTGAGCTCTGTGGGCAAGATGACTCTGCGATCGGTTAACGGGGAATGGAAACCATCATCATGTGCCTATTCAAGCAACGCAGAAAGATTTTTTGGGTAGATGAATTGCTGTCGTCGATTGGACCGTCATTGGACGAGAAATCGACCTTTTGAGGATATTGCTCAAATTGGCGTGTCTGCTTTGGGTACATTCTATAACCTAGGCCCGGTACATTCTATCAAAATGGATGGGGCGATCATGTTGGTTCATCTAATGCAGATGACAGCCTGTTTGGATGTTGGTTTTCGCGACAGATTTTTCAGAATCCAATCAAAGCAAAAAAATCGCATGTTCAAACGGCACGTTTTCTTTAGACGCAGCCAGTGTAGAATGGCTCGCGTAAGAAGCGTTCTGTAGTAGTTTTTGCACTGCCCCCCGCGACAGTTTTTGCTTGGCTCTTGCCAGTTCTTAGCTGATAAATTCCCTTTATTCTCAATGGTACGAAAGAAGATGTTCCATAACCGTGCTTTTTTTTATGCCTCGACAATTTGTCGCTTGTTTCTCATTGTCATTTTGACGCAAGCTTCATTCGTGCACGCAGACCAGGGCGACTCAAAGGCTTCAAACTCAGATTCGGAATCTTGGATTCAGTTGTTTAACGGAAAGGATCTTGATGGCTGGATTCCAAAGATTCGTTATCACGAGTTGGGAGAGAACTTCGGAAATACCTTTCGAGTCGAAGATGGAATCCTCACGGTGGGTTACGAAGCGTACGACGAGTTCAACGAGACTTTCGGACATCTGTTCTACAAAGATTCTTTTTCACATTATCGCTTGCGCGCCGAGTATCGATTCGTTGGTGATCAATGCAAAGGCGGTCCCGGTTGGGCAATTCGTAATAGCGGGTTGATGTTGCATGGCGAGGATCCAGCAAAGATGACCAAGGATCAGGATTTTCCCACCTCGATCGAGGTCCAATTACTCGGTGGGGATGGAAAAGCTAAACGCACCAATGCCAATCTCTGTACACCCGGAACCAATGTGGTGATCAATGAGCAGCTAATCAAGGCACACTGTACTCAGTCGGTTTCTGATACCTATCACGGTCCACAGTGGGTAACGGTTGAGGTGGAGGTGAGGGGAGATCAAGTGATACGTCACTTGATTGATGGAAAAGTGGTGCTTGAATACCAAAAGCCGCAGATCGATCCTCGTGATGAGCACGCCAAAAGCCTAGTTGGTGCGGATGGTGATCTACTGTTGAAACAGGGTACGATTTCGCTGCAATCAGAAAGCCATCCCGTTCAGTTTCGTAAAGTTGAGCTTCTGCCACTGGATGCTGAGGGCAACTAGAAGGGGTAATCTAAGCTCGGAAATGCGAGCGTGTTGTTGCAATGCGTGGGTTGTTTTTTCAGTCACCGGTCAATTTCGCTCTTGGGAGGACTGAATCATTTAAGATTCTGTTTCGCCCCGATGCTTCTTCTCAATCAGATCTGTGTAAAGATCAGGGCAGCGATCATCGAATCGATGAATGACATGCTTGCCTGGAACTCGCTCAATTCGCTTGTTCCTAGCTTGTTCCAGATCAACCTCCGCATAAAGAATCAATTCCTCATCGGAGTCTGTTGAGGCTAAAACAACTCCATCAGGACCGCAAATGGAGCTGCAGCCGCAAAAGCCAAAACCGTTCTCCTCACCAACACGATTTGCTGCCACGAAAAAAAGATGGTTTTCCATGCTTCGAGCTGGGGGCACGACGACGGCGGTTCTTGAGGCTCCGTTCGGCCAATTGGTGCCCAATGCGATGATGTCGGCGCCGTTTAACGCCAAAACTCGCATCGGTTCAGGGAAGGAACTGTCGTAGCAGATGGCTAATCCAACTTTAGCTTCCCCTGCCCTATAGATTGGGTAGCCCAAATTACCTCGGTCGACAAAACGGTCGATACCGAGATAGGGAAGGTGAGTTTTGCGGTAGTGGCCGATTAGTCCCGATGGTCCAATCAGAGCGGAGGCGTTGAATAGTTGTGTCTCGGTTTTCTCGAGAAATCCAAGGCTAAAGTGGATCTCGAATTTCGCCGCTAATTGCGCGAGCGTTTCAAAACGGCTGTCATTAATTGTGATTGCGTGAGGTAATGCCAACTCTCGGCTTTCGTAGGCGTAGCCACTTAGCATACATTCGGGAAATACAGCTAGTTTTGCACCCGACTCCGAAGCCTGCGCGAGCCACTGTGATACTCT
>JADHOA010000229.1 GCA_016779185.1 Rubripirellula sp. | reverse complement strand
GATCGTTGGCAATCTAGTCCTACTAAAGATAAGGCCTTACCAAGAATCGAAGGTTCGGTACGTTCTCTACAACGGCAAAATTCAACAAGCTATGCGTCTCGATGACATCGAACACGCGTGCGTCATGTTACCGAGTGATCATGGACTGATTTTTTCGGGCGGGTACTATCTGCAAACGGGCGAGTTCAAACGTTTTGATCACGGCCTAAGCAATATGCGTTACCAACGCACCATTGCCGCGCCCAACGGAGAAGATTACCTCTATCTGTTTTATAATCCTGAGTCGGGAACCTACGTCCAACTACGCTACAATCTCATCCGCCAAACGGTTGATGCCCCACTGATATGCCATGGCCAGACTTTCTTCGAAGGCGGCGAAATGGTTTGCTTTCGAGGGCAAGATGACCCCCAAAAACACCATGCGATCCAAGTATGGCAGACTCCGTTCACGGGTCCCGAATTTGTTTCCGATAACCAAACCGACTCGTACCTTTTTAAGATAGGTAACAAAGAAATTGTCTCTGGAATGGCAGAGTGCAATGAGTTGATTCAGCTGATCGACAAAGATGACAGCTACGAAGGTCTCTATGTCGATCTGGTGAAAAAGACAACGGATCTTCTTGACAGCTACTTTTGGATCAACGCGGACGAGACCGAAAAGCTTGCTGAACCTCTCGCAAAAATCCGCGACGCCTCGACAGCCGCAGTCGAAGAATACGACAAAGTAGTTCGACTGCGACGCGACACGAGTGAACGCATGCGCGAGGTGCAGTCATCAATCGATGAATTGTTCAAAGTCATTGAACGCACGCGTTTTGAATCCATTGATGATTTCGTCACCTCACTCGCTCAACTAAGGGAACAACGCGGACACGCCATCGGGCTTCGCGAATTGAAGTACGCTGATGATGCGTTGATCGCTTCCCTCGAGGAAAGCACCTCTGAAAAAGCTAACCGCCTGAGTCGTAGGTGCGTCGAATTCCTTCTCACGCCCAATGCACTTGCACCCTATCAAGAAAAGGTCAAATCCATTTCGGAGAGTATTCTCGCGATTGAATCAGTCTCCGAGGCCAAGAAACTGCAGGAATCAATCGAACAGAGTGGTGCGGCCCTGGAACTACTGACTGAAACGGTCAGCAACTTAAAAATCGACGACACAAAGAAACGCACAGGCATTATCGACTCCATCGGTGACGTCTTTGCCTCACTCAACCGTGTCCGAAGCGCTCTAAAGGCCCGCAGCAATGATCTGTCGAGTGATGAAGGAAAAGCAGAATTTGCTTCGCAATTAAAGTTATTAGAGCAAACCACCTCGGGCTATCTCGATGTGTGCGACTCGCCGCAAAGGTGTGATGAGTATCTCACCAAACTGATGGTGCAACTCGAAGAACTCGAAGGCAGATTCGCAGAGTTTGACGAGTTTGTACTGCAACTCACTCAGCGACGGGAAGAGATCTACACCGCGTTCGAATCGCGAAAAGTCTCTCTCATCGAAAAACGCAATCGACGTGCAGAATCACTTGCATCGGCGGCTGACCGCATCCTCAAGGGCATCGATTCGCGAGTTGGCAAAATGGAATCGACCGATGAAATCGCTGCATACTTTGCAAGTGATTTGATGGTTGACAAAGTTCGCGACATCATGAGTCAACTTGAGGCGTTAGACGATGCCGTTCGTGTTGAGGATCTACAAAGTCGACTGAAAACTATACGAGAAGACGCGACACGTCAGCTCAAAGATCGTCAAGAACTGTACGAAGACGGTGGAGATCTGATCCGATTGGGCAAGCATCGTTTTGCCGTGAACACGCAACCACTCGATCTAACGACGGTCCTACGCGATGGGGAAATCTGCCTTCACCTTACAGGGACCCAGTTTTTTGAAGCGTTAAAAAACGATGAACTCGAGGCATCTCGTGACCTTTGGTCACAGGAATTATTAACTGAAAACGCAGAGGTTTACCGGGCCGAATTTCTTGCTTTCGATCTATTTCGAAAGCTCACACAACCCCAATCAACGACTGACATCACGAAGGCGAAACCTAACGAAGTCAGCCTGCGGTGGGTTCAAGCGGAAATGTCGGGACGATTCGACGAAGGCTACGCAAAGGGAGTGCACGATGTTGACGCGCATCAAATCCTTTCAGCCCTCTTAAAGACTGACCTCGAGATTGGAATCCTTCGTCATCCCCCAAGCTTGCGAGCTGCTGGAAATCTCTGGTTCCATCATTTCTTGGATAAAAAAAGTCAAAAGCAAATGACCGAGTGGGTTGGCGGCTTTGCAAAGCTGGCACAAGCTTACCCGCAAGCAAAACCCGCGGTCGAGTTTCGAGAACGGCTCGCCTCGCTTGCAAAAAGCAATCAGGAAGAGTGGCAACCCATTTTCTTCGGTCAATGGAACGAGACCGACCTTGCGAATTACCTTTTTGACCACCTAATACAAAAACATCAACAGATTGCGATCAGTAAACGCGCAGCAGATTTGTATAGCCGCTTCAAAGATGCAATCCCTGCGACGGACCACGAAAAACTACTCAGTCGCGTGATTAAATCAGAAACCGATCCGGGGCGAGCCTTTATTTTGGCAAGGAACTGGATCGATGCGTTTCTTGAGCATCACGAAGATCCATCCCCCAATGACCCGGCCGGCGGATATCGTGACGAACTCGCATGGATCGTCTTCGACGGCGGCCTCAAGCAAACAAAACCAACTGAAGCCGTCGTTGGACAGACTCTATCCGGCATGGCGGGTAGCCACGGCAGAATCCAGCGTGGTGAGATGAAACTGCACTTCCATGAACTCCAACGGCGGATGAACGATTTCCTTGATCACCAAGTTCCTCGATTCAAGCGACTCCATCGGACCAAAACCGAGCTAGTGGAATCGGCCAGAGAAACGATGAGACTCGACGAGTTCAAGCCACGGGTGCTCACCAGTTTTGTTCGAAACCGGCTTCTCGACGAGGTTTATCTCCCGCTGATCGGAGACAATCTCGCAAAGCAGATGGGTGCATCGGGGGATCAAAAACGAACCGATCGCATGGGGCTGTTACTTCTGATCTCACCACCGGGCTACGGAAAGACCACGCTGATGGAGTACGTTGCTAATCGTCTTGGCATCGTCTTTATGAAAATCAATGGGCCAGCGATTGGCCACGCTGTGACCTCGTTGGATCCAGCCGAAGCACCAAATGCAGCAGCCAAAGAAGAAGTCGAACGATTGAACTTGGCACTCGAGATGGGCGACAACGTCATGCTATATGTCGATGACATTCAGCATACCCATCCGGAGTTCCTTCAAAAATTCATCTCGCTATGTGATGCGACGCGTAAAATTGAGGGCGTGCGAAACGGCAGAACTCGGACCTATGATCTCAGAGGACGGCGAGTTGCAGTGGTGATGGCCGGAAATCCCTATACCGAAAGCGGTGAACGATTCCAAGTTCCGGACATGCTGTCGAACCGAGCGGATGTTTATAACTTAGGAGAAATCATCGGTGAATCCGCTGAAGCATTTGAAATGAGCTACCTCGAGAACTGCTTGACTAGCAATTCAAGCCTCGCACCGCTGTCGACCGCCTCACCCCAAGACGCTCGAAACATCATCTTGGCAGCTGGACGAGACTCCTTGGAAGGCATTGATATTCAGGGACGTTTCTCAATGGATCAGGTTCGAGAGATGTTTGAGGTGATGCGAAAGCTGATACGCGTGCGCGACGTCGTCCTGAAGGTCAATCGAGCCTACATACGAAGCGCGGCCCAAGCAGATCACTACCGAACGGAACCACCCTTCAAGCTGCAGGGAAGCTACCGAAACATGAATCGGATCGCTGAACGCGTCGCTTCGGTGATGAATGAAACCGAACTCCAATCACTAATCGTCAGCACTTATGAGCAGGATGCACAAACCCTCACAACCGATAATGAAGCCAATGTCCTGAAGTTCAAGGAGATCATGGGAATCTTGTCTGTCGAGGAAAAAGAACGCTGGGATGCCATCAAGTATGCATTCGTTGAAAATGTTCGCATGGCGGGTCTCGATAGCAGCGATCAAGCAGGACAGCTCATGCGTCAGCTCGCATCCATGCGTGATGGGCTTGAATCGATTCGGCAAGTCATCTCAAGAGCTATCGCAGCGAGGGACAATGACGCAGAAGATCGAATGGACAACCGTGTTGAACAATTGCGTCAGGGGATGACACGCACGGCCGATCAACTAACTGAGACGCTGGAAGCTACCTCAAAAGAACTCGCCCGCCTTGCTACTCAACAAGCAACCGAACCACCACAACAACGCGTATTAGTTCAGCATAAAGTACCTCGAGTGTTCGCTGATTTGGTCAAAGGACAATTCCACTTAATGCAAGAATGGATGCGTCCCCTTCTCAGCGAAGCGTTGGACAACGGAAAAGATCTAGAGCAATTAAAATCGCAGCTTGAAGCAATGTTGAAAAACTACTCGGATGTAGAAAAAGCTTTTGCAGGAGGCCTAACCGACGTGGCAGAAGAAGCGGCCACAGAAGTATTACCACCGCCCGCATTGGAATCTCCCCCCAAGCCGACTGATCGTCAATAACTTCAAAGCAAATAAAAAAGATGATTGGGCGATGGTCTCGATAATTGTGCCGATGGCGTTTCCAATGATTCGGAACAGCCTCAACGATTCGACCTTGTCAGCGGTTCCCGACAACCCAGCTTTTCATTCCAGTTATCGACGAATCCCAAACAGCCTCATACTTACCTGTACTGCTTCGTCACACAGGCGGATTATTCAAGTCCAACTCTCTGTTTGATCGCGAGATACAGATCCTCGGGGAGGCCACCGAGGCGAACCGCTTCGATGTTATCGAGAAAATGATCCTCATCGCAGGTTCCCACAATCGTGGTATGGCAATGGGGATGGCTGATTGTGAATCGCAGGATCAGTTGCGCTCGTGTCATCGACTCATCGAGAAAATCATCCAACACCGCTGATATCCAGACCTCGTTCAGATTAGGACGTTGAATCGTCGCCTCGGGCCCGCCTTGCGCAATTCCCCCCCGCACGATGACCCCTGCTCCTTGACGTCCAGCTTTGCTGATCAGTGCATCGTGTTCCGATGCGAGGCACGAATAAGGAATCTGATAGGTGTCAAAGAGGTTGGACTCAATCAAACCATCTAGATGCGGCAGTTTGCTAGAGACACCCACGAAACGGATCAAACCCCGCGTGCGAAATTCCTCAAGCAATTCGATCAATCCGTTTCTCTCTAGGGTCTCAATATCGCCTCCGTGGAATTGTAAAAGATCAAGGTGGTCGGTTTTCATTCGCCTAAGACTGGTTTCCACGTTCGCTCGAATCACCTTCGCGTCCCACTGATGATCAATCTCTAGGTGATCATCATGCTGGGTGTAAACGCAGCCACACTTGGTAGCCAAAATAAATTCATTGCGTCGGTGGGCAAGATATTTTCCAATACGCTCCTCACAGATCCCGTAGTCCGGCGCGGTATCGATGAAATTGATGCCAGAATCCAGCACTAAATTTAAGAACCTCTCGGACTCAGGCTCCTCAACAACGCGCACCCCCCAAGTCCTTGGGCCCCTCAGCCCCATGCTACCGTATCCGAGTTGCGAGACGGAAAGTCCGGTTCTGCCCAAAATTTTTGTGGGTAACATCTCTAAGAAGCCTAAAAGTGGTTTGGAATCACCGAGCACAGGAGTAAAAAACTGGTTTACCCGCAAAGTTTAGCCAAAAACCAGCGATCTAGGCGGATGCCCCCCATCTCGTCGGCTATGCCATCGGGACTTGGGACGTCATGATATGCAAGTCCCAGTTACCGATACCACTGGTGGGATAATCGCCGCATCCAAGCTGAAAAAAACTTGAATGCCGCAACGATCCCTTGGTGACCCAACGTAGGACGATTTTTTGGCATCAATGATTGCCAACCCCACTAGGATCTTTGAAACGACCGCAAGAGAATGGCCGCCACTTACAAAGATGCGGGCGTCGACCTCGATGTCTACGCAGAATCGATGAGTCGATTGCCCCGACTGATGCATCGCACCTTCAGCCCTCGAGTCATCCCGAGTGACGGGGGTTTCGCGGGACTGTTCCGTCTAGATTTTGACGGAAAGCTATTTGCACGTAACTACACCGACCCGGTTCTTGTAAGCGGCACCGATGGCGTCGGCACGAAACTTAAAATCGCGCAGCAAACTGCCCGCCACGCCACCGTCGGCATCGATCTGGTCGCAATGTGTGTGAACGATCTTCTATGCACCGGTGCAGAACCACTATTCTTCTTGGACTATGTTGCGATGGGTAAAGATGATCCATCAAGGCTCGAGAAGATTGTTCAAGGCATCAGCGATGGATGCGTTCTTGCGGATACTGCTTTACTGGGTGGCGAAACCGCAATCATGCCCGATATGTATGGCATCGAAGATTATGATCTCGCGGGTTTTGCAGTCGGAGTCGTGGAGAGAAAAAAGCTGATTGACGGACATCTCATCAGCGAGGGTGACGTCATCTTGGGGATTGGATCCAGCGGACTTCACAGCAACGGATTTTCGTTGGTTCGAAAAGTCATTCGCGATGCAAATCTGGATTGGAACGACACGCCAGAATTACTTGACGGAAAATCACTCGGTGACGCATGCCTCGAGCCAACGGCAATCTACACCCGAGCGATCCGTACGGTTCAAACCCATTATCATGTCAAGCAGGTAATTCATGGACTCGCCCACATCACCGGTGGCGGTCTAGAAGAAAATATCGATCGCATTCTGCCAAAAAACGTTGACGCAATGATTGAGGTTGGATCGTGGGAACTACCTAAGATTTTTCAATGGCTACAAAAAACTGGCGAGATTGACGACTCTGAAATGCGTCGTGTCTTCAATATGGGAATTGGCATGGCGGTGATTGTGAGTGATTTTTATTCAACAAGCATTCAATCACAAATTCAGGCATCAGGATTTACCTGCCAACCCATTGGCAAAATCATTCAAGGCACCGGCACGGTC
>JADHOA010000228.1 GCA_016779185.1 Rubripirellula sp. | reverse complement strand
CTCGGCAGGCTTCGTGAAAAAGCGGGGGATTATGCTCAGGCCAAGCAGAATTACGAGCGGAGCCTAGCGATCAATAACCAACAACCGCTCGCGTGGGAACGCCTCGCTAGTCTTAATCAGCAGTTTGGAGCATCCCCGTCCTCATTTGGCAGTACCGATTCCACACGCATCGCGGCACCCAATACACCCTACGGTGGGGGATTTAACGTGAGATATTAATAAACGTCCGACTTAACTTGAAGACAGTCTGCCAAACACAACAGGCTTGATCCATCGCCTTCGACGCGATTCGTGCATACCCGTTTCTGAATAGATGATCGAAGCAACCAATAGATCTGCATTGCATCCTGCGATCGAATGCTGATTTTTCTGCCAGATTGCCTAAGCAACGATTAGCTCACCTGAATTGTGGGCTATGGGCTCGTCGAGTGACCAAAAAAGGCTGATGCACTACTCGCCCAACTCGATGGAATCGGCAACATTGTTCGACCAATGGTGGTAACAACAGCCACTCAATTGCTCATTTTGCCTAAAACCACACGTTTACTATTTTCAACTCCTATCAATTGATCATCTCCTAATGAAATCGATGGAAAAAATCGTGTCGCTCGCGAAGCGACGAGGCTTTCTATTTCAATCAAGCGAAATCTACGGTGGAGTCCAAGGTTTTTGGGACTACGGCCCGCTAGGAGTTGAGCTAAAACGCAATCTAAAAGATGCTTGGTGGCATGACATGATTGCAGGCCACAACGAACTGTTGTTGGCGGAGGGTGCACCGAGTCATTTCGAGATGGTTGGTCTCGACAGCACCGTTATCATGCACCCACAGGTTTGGAAATGCAGTGGTCATTACGATCTTTTCCATGACCACATGGTGGACTGCCGTGAGTCCAAAAAAAGATATCGGTTTGATCAAGTTCGAGGGAGATGGGTTGAATACCAAGATCAAAAGATCTTCGTATCAACCCTCGCAGATATCGAACATGAGCTTGATGAAGTCCGTCGGCGCGGAATGAAGTATTTTCGGCTTCGCAACAAAGATGCTGACAAAATCTCCGTTGGCGAAGAGTCGTTAACGATCGATCAATTGGACTCAACTGCATCGGTACTCGCCCCCGACGCGAAAAGCTTGGATACACTGACCGAACCTCGCGAATTCAATCTGATGTTCAAAACAACCCTTGGAGCTTTAGGAGGGGAGGAAGATGCCACTTTCTTGCGTCCCGAAACCGCTCAAGGCATCTTTGTGAATTTCAAGAACGTCCTCGACAGTAGTCGTGTCAAGGTGCCGTTCGGAATTGGACAAGTTGGAAAGAGCTTCAGAAACGAAATCACTCCGCGAAACTTTACTTTCCGCTCACGAGAATTTGAGCAGATGGAGATCGAATTCTTTTGCCACCCAGACCAATCAAGTGAGTGGTATCGGTACTGGCGAGATCGGCGTCTTGCTTGGTACACAAAACTAGGTTTATCGAGTGAATCGTTGATCATGAGAGAACACCATGTGGAAGAACTAGCGCACTACAGCATTGGTACCGCCGACATTGAATATGCGTTTCCGTTCTTACCCGAGGGTGAATATGGGGAACTTGAAGGGATTGCCCATCGTGGCGACTTTGATCTTCGCAGCCACATGGAAGGAAAACTGGACCCCAAGACACCGAAGGGCCAACGAATGGAGGTCGAACTAAATGAACAAGGAAAGCCGAGACACCGTGGATCCGGTAAAGATCTTAGCTACCGTGATGAAGTAACGAATGAAAAGTTCATTCCGCATGTGATCGAACCATCTGCGGGTGCAGATCGCGCAGTGCTGGCATTTCTTTGCGAAGCTTTCACAGAGGATGAAGCACCCGATGATCAAGGAAACCTGCAAACTCGCACCGTGATGAAACTTCACCCTCGGCTCGCACCCATCAAAGCAGCCGTATTCCCCTTGGTTAAAAAAGACGGGATGCCGGAGGTTGCAAAAGAAATCTATGGGGAACTCAAGCAAAAATTTACAACGTTCTATGACGAAAAAGGTGCGGTTGGACGTCGATACCGAAGACAAGATGAGGCCGGAACTCCGTTTTGTATCACGGTGGACACCGATTCACTGCAAGATGGAACCGTCACGATTCGTGATCGTGATACGCTCGAACAATGGCGAGTGAAAATTGATGAAGTTGCTGATGAGCTCACTGGGCGGATCAACCAATAACTTGTGAAGGATTAACTTTCCAATCCTCGATCTGCCTCGTGTATCAGGTTACGCAGGGGTGCACGTTGTCTATCTTTGAATCGCTAAAATCACGAATCAAGTTAACGTACCGTTTGAATGGGTCTCGCGTTTATCGCAACACAAGCTTCGCAAGCCATGACTTCGGTTGACTCACAAAAATGTCATGGGCTGACCAACCCTCTGTCTCTGAGATGCTGGCTACTGCTTGCTTAGCGCTGATGATTGCGCCTTCCATCGTGGCGGGCCAACCTGTATCAATCCAGTCACCGGCCAAATGAAAGAAGGGCAGGGGGGTTCTAGCGACTGGCCGTTCCAAGATGGGGTGACACACAAATACTGCTCGCGGATCTGTCACGACACGTGCATGCACCAATCTGGTTTCCTTTCCACCTGGAATCAAATGTTGGATTTCTTTGATCACTTGATCAAGCAGTGCTTCGTTCCCAGCCGATTCATTCGCTTGTGATCCGCTTATGACGACTTGATAGTAGTGAGCAGATTTACTCGCATCGATGGGATCGTCAACAAATCGCGAAACCTCATCATGAGACGGCTTAAAAATCCACTGAATGACGGTTCCGACGCTGACCAAGTGTTCATTGATCTGAAGAGGTTTATCGAACCAAAGATGAACCCCCGTTATTGCGGAACTAGGAATCGAAGCAGCATCTTTTAAATAACTTAGTTCTGGAACACCCGCAGTAATTCGGCTAACTGCATGCCAAGGAACAGCGCATACGACATGATCTGCAGCTAACAATTCCCCATTTTTGGTCATAACTTGGCAACCGGAATCGCGAGCCCTCAGATCCAAAATCGACTCCCCCATTCGTACTTCGACTCCCACCGAACTGAGATGCCGAACTAAGTTGACGCCAAAAATCTCTGAGAGCGGCCTTCGAGGAATCCACAGATCAGCAGCATCGCGATGAGCAGCGAATCCTTGGACGAACAACTGTCGTAAAGCCTCGATCGAAACTTGCCGCACTTCATCTCCTAGCGCGCTGCAAGAGAATACATTCCAAAAATTGCGTATCGTTTCTCCAGACTGGCCATGAGACGCCAACCATTCCGCGGCTGTCCATCGCCTAGAATGTGTATCCAATTTCAAACGAGCAAGAGACAAAAGCGCTTTTTGAACTTCATAACGCTGAGTAGATTTGAGAAATGGCAACTGCCATAACAAAGGCAACTGATGCAATGGCGCTGGCAACCACTTCCATGGTCTCACAGGGATAACGCCTGATTTGGAATGAAAAAAATTCAACTGCGATGTCGTTAACCAATCGTTTTCTAAACCACACTGGCGGATAAAAGCGAGAAAATTAACGCAACATCCCAGTGCAACATGCTGGCAATAGTCAACGGTTACATTCATGCTTGAATCATGAAATGAACCGACTCTCCCACCGGCAAAGCGTCTTGCTTCTAAGACGGTTACCTGAACTTGTGAACCGTAATACTGCGATAATACTTTGGCGGTGGCTAGCCCGGCCAATCCGCCGCCAACAATTAAAATTTTTCGGCGATGCGAGACTGAATTACCGGGAGCAGTTTGATTCATATTAGAGACCAACGCTTCATCGGCACGGCTTATTTGTCATTGGAATTTTCTAGCGGCATTGGCAGCTTATCAAAGATTGCTGGAAGACAATGTGTCGCTAATAGCTCCATTTGAAAACGAAGCGGCACTCGAACACGACCAGCAACTACCAGCATAGGTTTTTTTTGAATTTGATGAAGAAGCTCTCGATAGGTTCGCCACATCATGCTGAACATTCGTCGCCCATCAGGATGCAAACTAGACCAAACATTCCAGCCTGATCGATACAGCACATCCGCTCGCGAAGCTTCATCCAAGATCAAACACCGAAGTCTGTCATCACGCCTTGGCTGCAACAAATCATCCTCGGTAAGGCCATGTTTTTCATAATGTTGCCGAGGAAGATAGATTCGGCCTCGCTCCGCGTCCTCAATGATATCACGCAAAATGTTGGTCAACTGGAAAGCGATCCCACAATCAATTGCAGACTGAACCGGCAACTCCCCCTCGAATTCCCATATATGCAGGCAAGCCAAACCAACTGCGGATGCGACAAGGTAACAATAGTGCTCAACTTGCTCGTAGGTATCAAATCTTGTTTTCTGTTGATCAGCTTTCACACCATCGACAATTTCAAGAAAATACCTTGTCGGTATTGAAAATTGACGTGCGGTGTGCAGCAAAGCGGGAAGCACTGAAATCGCTCTAAACCTGAGGTCGAAACCAACTTGCAGATAGGCGTCCGCATTCGCCGCATGATCTAATCCTACGAGACCATCCGACGAAATCATGCCATCGCATTCAAGATTCAATCGCGTTATCTCTCGCCACCAATCAAGACGCACCGTGCGAACAGAAATCGGATCATGGGAATCGCCCAAATCATCGGTTGTCCTCGCAAATGCATACAAGGCAAACATCGAAGCCCTTTTGGCTCGGGGCAAAAGCCAAAACGATCGAGGGAAATTACTGCCACTCCGCTTTGCGATGCGACGTGATAGGCGATAACTGTCAGGGGTTGAAATCAATGGTAATCGCTATTCCCAATAAGGGGTCTAAAGATTGAATGATTGGCTACAGTCGACTAGGTGCTACCTCAAACAACGGATGGATGCCAGAAACAGCAACCAAAGCTGTCTCGCTCTACTAACTTTTGGCCGACCAGCCAAAACATCGTAATCTTTTTTTTCAATGGCTCGAACAGCCTCGAGGCCACCATGAACAAAAAGGCTCACACTCGATGAAAACCAAGGGGGAACATGATTTTTTAATTCCTCACCCCTGTGAAATAACGATTTTGCTGTTTCACAGCGACTCTGAATCAAGAATCGCAGTGCTCGTTGATTTGCTACAACGCAGAGATTACCGAAATCCACGCCAAAAGCTTTTCGCTCCTCTTCTGGAAGATAGATTCGCCCGCGTTCAAGATCTTCTCGCACATCTTGCAAAAAGTTCACTAATTGCAATCCCGTACAGATGCAATCAGACAACAACTTAGCTTCTTCCGTTCTAGATCCGGACAACTCCAGCAAGATGCGACCGACTGGATTCGCAGACAACTGGCAATACTGAAGCAATTCTTGCTCAGTCTTGTATTCCGTTTTCGCCTGATCCAGCCTGAACGCCTTGAGCAAATGAAGAAACGGCTCACGAGACAATTGGAATCGGTGAATCGTTTCCGACAATGCGACGAACAAAACTCGCTTGGATTCCAAAGCGTGACGAGGTGAATGAAATGCAAGTTGCAAGTCATGTTCCATCAAATCAAGTTCTTTAAGGGCCTCTTGCACTGAACGTGATTCGTCGGCTAGGTCATCCGCCACACGACAAAATGCATAAATATCAAAAAAGGCCTGACGAAACGTCTTTGGCAGCAAACATGAAGTAACCAAAAAGTTTTCATAATGCCCTGTGGCGATTTTTCGATTCCAAGACCGAGACTTTTTCAGCGATTCAACAGGAGCATCGAAAACATCCTCCAGAACCCCGTTAGACGGGGCGCCGATAGGGCGGTTATGCTGAGAGGCGGTCACGGCTGTTTTCCTGCGTGTTCCGTAATGGTTTGAATCAACGAGCCACTACCAGTTGCTCTCTTTCCTTGCAGCTCCAACTACCCCTCGGTTCAATGAAGATCATCCTCGCTGCCCCTCGTGGTTTTTGTGCCGGTGTCAACATGGCAATTCAATCACTCGACTTAACTTTACAGAAATTCGGTCCACCCGTTTATGTCTACCATGAAATTGTGCACAACCAATTTGTGGTCAATGAGTTCAAAGGAAAAGGAGCCGTTTTCGTCAATGAGATTGATGAAATACCCGACGGATCTACCGTTCTTTTTTCTGCCCATGGGGTAGCTCCCGAGATTCGCAACGCCGCCAAGAGCAAAAACTTACACGCATTTGATGCAACTTGTCCGCTTGTCACCAAGGTGCATTTAGAAGCAATTAAGTATGCCAAAGAAGGCTACACTATATTGTTAATTGGGCACGAAGGTCACGATGAAGTCATTGGCACGATGGGGGAGGCGCCCGAGGCAATCATCTTAGTGGAAGATGAAGATGCAGTTCAAAACCTATCAATTCCCGATCATGCAAAACTTGCATACCTCACCCAAACAACGCTGAGTGTGGATGACGCCAATCGCATCATCGACCAACTACGGAAACGGTTCCCAGATATCGAAAGTCCGCCTAAAGAAGACATTTGCTACGCGACTCAAAATCGCCAAGAAGCAGTCAGAAAACTCAGCGAAGGCGTCGATGCGGTCATTATTCTCGGAAGCCAAAACAGCAGCAATAGCCAAAGACTTCGAGAACTCGGCGCGGAAAATGGAACACCAGCATATTTGGCAGATGGCCCTCAAGATCTTGATCCGCGATGCTTTGACAAACAGCAAACCATCTTAATCTCCGCTGGTGCCAGCGCACCCGAATCTGTTGTCCAAGCGACTATCCAATGGCTTGAAGACAACTTTGACGGAGAGGTAGAGGAACGGTCGGTGCGAAAAGAGTCGGTTCGGTTTCCGCTGCCTAAGGCACTTCGGTCGATCGAAACAAAAAGCTAATCCATCACCACTTATGGATAGCTGCAAACATTTCTATCGAAGTGGCCCGAATGGTGCCAGTGAACTCAAATCACTGCGTGGAGCGAATTCGAATTTGCCTAAATAACGCATCGGTTGTGGGGTCATGCCCTTGGATCATGATTGTACCTGCTTCCAATCGCTTGCCACGCCTCGGGTTCTCGTCAACATCACGAAT
>JADHOA010000227.1 GCA_016779185.1 Rubripirellula sp. | reverse complement strand
CCATCTTCAAACAACAATGGCTGAATATGTATGTGATTCGAACAGTTCTTTTTCTTCATTGTTTATTCTCAGGACTATTGGCTCTTTGCGCCGCGAGCGCCGCAGACCTGAAAACTGGAGCATTCATACGAAACCACTGTGTTGATTGTCACAATTCCGACGAGACCAACGGAATGGTGAATTTTGATCAAGAAATTGGTGAAAGTGGTGCATTCGCAAATGCATCATTGATTGAACGAGTCATTAAGGAATTGACCAGTGGGGCAATGCCACCTCCTGAAGCTAGCAGTCTGACTGAAGCTGATCGCGACGCCGCAATCAAAGAAATGAGAATGCAGCTGCAGCGATTGGTAGAGTCATTACCGGTTAAGGCTGCACCCGCAAGTCGATTAAATCGCTTTCAATACAACTACACGGTTCGAGATCTTTTCCGGCTCGATCGAGATATTTTTCTGCTATCCGAAAAGTTAATGGATCGTGACAGTGCGTATTTGCAAGTGATTGGGCAGGAACATGCAGACCGACGGATAGCAGATCAAGTGCGAGTTTTGACGAGCAGTGCGGTAGGCCGAGTCGGGATGCGAGGTGTTAAGGCCTTTCCCAAGGATCTTCGCGCAGAACACGGTTTCGATAATCAAGCCGATCAGCTCACGCTTTCACCACTGCTGCTGGATTCATTTTTCAATTTGAGTGTCTCCATTTTGGAGAGTCCGGATTTTAATTCGACTAGCGTTGGTGTCTGGGAAGAATTTTTCGCAGATCCAGGTCTTGGAGAAGACTTGGAGATGAATGTGCGTGAGAGATTGCGACCATTTTTAACCATCGCGTTCCGGCAAAAAGTAGAAAGCGAGATACTCGAGAGATATACCAACTATGCTTTGGAAAGCATTTCTTCTTGCGGCAGCTTTACCGATGGAATGAAAAAGGTCGCAGCGGCGACGCTTTCTTCTCCATTGTTTTTTTATCGCACAAGCGCGGAATCTACCGAAAATAGTTGTTACGCCTTGGCATCAAAACTGTCGTACTTTTTGTGGGGAAGTTGTCCTGATGCAGCAATCCTGGAACTTGCATCAACCGGAGAATTACGAGATCAAAAAGTGCTGAACGAGACCGTAGATCGAATGCTCTGTGATCCCAGAGTTGTGCGTTTTTTGGATTCGTTTCCGGTTCAGTGGTTGCAGCTAGAAAATGTTCTGGCAGCCACTCCCAATCCTAAATTGAGCCCACTCTACTCATTGATTCCAGATCAGCCAGCTGGACTACATATGCTACTCGAGCCGCTGATACTTTTTGACATGGTTTTTGTGGAGAACCGCCCCATTTCCGAGTTGTTGTCGCCGGAGTTCGCTTATCAAAGTTCGTTTCTCCAAAACTGGTATCTCAGTGATTTAAAACCCGATGCTGTCGATGAGGTGTTGATCCAAAAAACAAATGCTGAGCGGGAACGTGAGCGATTGAAATGGAAACAAATCATTGCGCAAACTCAGATTGAGATCAACGCGATGATCGATTTGGTCAAAAAAGGTCTTGGAAAAGATCGTGACGATTGGGTTGATTCATCCAATTTAAAGCCATACGCCGCATGGGAGTTCGATCATGATTTGATGGATCGAGTGGGGGCATTGGACTTACAGGCACACGGAGACGTCACATTTAACAACGGATCAGTCCAACTAAGTCATTCATTCCTTCAGAGTGAACCGTTAGCAGATGACTTTGTTGAGAAGAGCTTCGAGGTAAGATTCTCTTTGGACGAATTGGATCAACCTGGTGGTGGATTAATGACCATGCAGGGACCAAGGGGATTATTCGACTCAATTGTTATTGGTGAGCGACAGAACCGACATTGGATATCAGGAAGTAATGGATTTAGGCGGACCGAGGATTTTCTTGGATCATTTGCTGAGATGGTAACCACAGAGCCGATCCATCTTGTCATGACTTACGAAGCAAATGGAGAAACAAAGCTCTATCGCAATGGGGTTCCCTATGGCAAACCGTTCAACAAAGGTAGGGAACCCTTTCCAAAAAAAGAATCAACCATCCTTTTCGGACTACGTCATTTACCGGCTGGTGGCAACCGTTACCTAAGCGTCTCAATCGATCAGGCCAAGCTTTATGATCGCGTCTTGACGCCCAAAGAGGTTCATGATGCTTACCAATTTGGCAGCACCTATCTAAGTAATGATGAGATGAAGAAGGTGTTGAGCGAGAAAGAGATTGCCCAATTTCAATCGCTACGAAAACAATTAGTGGAGGCATCCAATAGGTTGGTGGACATTCCCGAAGACATCAGTGTTGAGCAGGTGCAAAAGGATAATCAGCGGTCTTTTGAAGAACGCATTGCAGCGCTAATTCGTCAGCGAGATTTTCAAAGAGTCAAAATCTCTGATCCAAGGTACGGCGGAATCATGACAAATGCCGCTGTCTTAACAATGACCTCTGGCCCTGATCGAACCCACCCCGTCGCGCGTGGCGTGTGGATTGCTGAAGTCATTTACAATGATCCGCCATCTCCGCCACCTAACGATATACCGCCTCTTTCAGAAAGCGAAGATCAATCGAATCTGACGATCCGGGAGCAATTTTCCATACACCGAGAAAATCCATCCTGTGCAGGTTGCCACAACCAACTAGATCCTCTCGGTTTCGCACTGGAAAACTATGATGTTACTGGTCGCTGGAGAACACACTATGCAAATGGTCGACCCATTGATTCCAGCGGCAACCTATTTGAGCGAAATATCTTTGAAACCGTTGGTGAGTTCAAGAAAAATCTTGTTTCGAACGAAGAGCAATTTGCCCAAGCATTTGCTGAGCATTTGATGCGATATGCACTAGGTAGAGACTTGAGCCCAAAAGACCGCGTTGAAGCACGAGAATTAGTACTGCAGCTTGAAGCGGAGCGTTATCCGCTCAGAGATATCATCAAGTCGATAATTCAATCCAAATCGTTTACCAACTAATCGCTTTTGCAAAAGGCAAAGCGACGAGCTCACTATTTAATTTTTACCTAGCCCTAGTTTGTAGGCACGCGACGCGTTTTCCCAGTAATAGCTTTCGCGTGCAGCTTGGCCTTTTGAGCTAATGAATTGATCGACTAGCTTCACAAAGCTCTTGTAGGAGCCAGTGTGTTTTGTGACAGGCCAATTACTTCCATAGATGATTCTGTCTTGACCAAATTCATTCCATAGGACTTCTAAAATATCTTGGAAGTAGGAGATGTTTTGTGGTGCTGGTTGTTGAGTTGACCGCTGATAGAGTCCTGAGATTTTGCAGTAAACATTTTGGTGCGATGCAAGTTTTTTGACGGATTCAACCCAATCACTGGGTGGCGATTTCCCATCAAAGTTGTATCCGAGGCAGTGATTGACCACGATGCGCAGGTTTGGGATTTTGCTGGCCACTGCTTCGATCACCCGCAATCCTTCGATCCCACCACCGTTCGTCAGGTAGTCCATGGTAAGGTCATGGTCTGCAAGCGTTTTAAGATTGCTTAGGACGGTCGGATCGGTGAAATCAATCGGTGCTCGATTTCTCGGGCGGATGCCAACAAACCGCGAATCGCTTTTTCGCTCGATCAATTTTTCCTTGAAGTTGTCTTGAGTCACGTCAATATTACCAACTAAGCCAATATAAAACGGATCATCCGCGACGAGATCGAGTGCCCACTGGTTATCCTCATATCGAAGACTTGCTTCAACGATTACCACACCGGTTACTCCAGAGGCTTGCGCAAGTCGCGAATATTCTTGTGGTAGATGTGGTTGGTAAAGAACTTTGTCAGACTCCGGTGGCCACGTGATCTCTATATCACGACGTGTGTCATAAAGATGAATGTGAGTGTCAATGCGATGCTTGGTTGGTTTGACCGCATGATCTTCTGCATTACACTGAACACTTGAAAAGGCATTCAAAATGGTTGCAAAGGCAATAGCGATGTTGATCGTGAAAGTCTGATTCATGATTGGTTGATATCGAGTGAGTTTGATAGGCGATACACGCAAGAGCTAATCAAGCAAGAATGTCTTTGACAACATTTCCATGGACATCGGTTAAGCGATAATCTCGTCCTTGGAAACGGTACGTAAGTTGTTCATGGTCAATGCCAAGGCAGTGCAGCATCGTCGCGTGAAAATCATGTACGTGGACTGGATCGCGAACAATGTTGTAACAGAAGTCGTCGGTTTCTCCATGGCTGTGTCCACTCTTAATCCCCCCACCTGCCATCCAGATAGAAAAGCATCTTGGATGGTGGTCCCGACCGAAATTATTGGGGTTACCTTGGGAGTATACAGTACGTCCAAACTCGCCGGCCCAAATGATCAGCGTGTCCTCCAGCATTCCGCGTTGTTTTAGGTCTTTGACGAGCGCTGCTGAGCCTCGATCTGTTTCCTTTGCGAGCGTCGGTAGGTGAGTTTTGACGTTCGAATGGTGGTCCCAGCCTCGATGAAAAATTTGTATGAATCTCACTCCCCGCTCTGCAAGCCTTCGAGCAAGTAGGCAATTAGCGGCATGACTACCCGGCGTCTTTGCTTCTTCGCCATAAAGCTGAAACGTACTTTCCGGCTCGTCAGCGAGGTTGGTCAGATCAGGGACGGATGTCTGCATGCGAAAAGCCATCTCATATTGAGAGATACGAGATTCAATTTCTGGATCACCTATTTCCGAAGATCGAATGCGGTTGAGTTTTGCTAATCGATCCAATCGCGAGCGACGAACTGGTTCGGGACTGTCTAAAGGATCTTTTAAGTAAAGAACCGGATCGCCAGTACTGCGAAATTTTACCCCTTGATACTTCGAGGGCAAAAATCCGCTACCCCATAAGCGGTCGTAAAGGGGTTGAGCTTGATAGAACGAATTGGCGGTTAGCAAGACAACAAAAGCGGGAAGATTCTCTGTTTCACTTCCTAGTCCATAGCTTAGCCATGCGCCCACACTTGGCCGACCAGGTTGTTGATTTCCCGATTGAAAAAAAGTGATCGCAGGGTCGTGGTTGATGGCTTCAGTATGCATCGACTTCACAAGGCAGATTTCGTCTGCCACAGATCCAAGTTCGGGCAATAATTCACTTAGCATCATTCCGGATTCACCATGTTGGTTAAATTTCCACGGTGACTGAATGATGGGAAACGTTTTTTGGCCGGCAGTCATTCCAGTTAGGCGCTGCGTTTTTCTGACGCTATCGGGTAGCTCTGATAGGTGAAGCTTTGCAAGACTTGGTTTGTGATCGAAAAGATCGACTTGAGATGGCGCCCCCGACTGAAGCATGTAAATGACACGTTTGGCCTTGGGTGGAAAATGCGGGACACCCTGCACACCAAGACGATTAGATATTTCACCAGTGTCAGTTGATCCAATCGCGCTTCCATTCAAAAGACCTGCTAGAGCGACACTGCTTATGCCGCGGCTGGCTTGTTCTAAAAAACGTCTGCGATCAAGGTGAGGGGGAATGGTTAGTGTATTCATTGCTTGGATCAGCAGTAGCGTATGGAAATTCTATTGACAAGGTTTAGTTTTTGGTGATGGATTCATCCAAATTGAAAATGATTCTTGCCACGTTTGTGAAAGCCTGAAGTTCTCGTTGATCAAGTGACAGAGAAGTGAGTTCGCCTGTAACGTCACCAATAGGTGAGCGATTCCCGGAGGACTTTGTATGGGTAGCCAACGAATCTTGGTATTCCTCGAGAAGAATATCAAGTTCGTCTCTTGTGGGTATTCGAGAGGTCACAATCTGGAATCCATATGCAATTTTATTTTCTACAATGTTGTCTGATTCGGTCATCATTCTTGCAGCGAGAAACACTGAAGCTTCCATAAATTGCGTACCGTTGAGCATCAACAATGCTTGCAATGGAGTGTTGGTTCTAGACCGTCGGACCGTGCAAAACTCTCTTTCCGGAGCATCAAGGGTTTTAAGCATCGGAGATGGAATCGTACGTTTCCAAAACGAGTAAATGCTGCGCCGCAACAGATCTGGACCGATTCCTTGGGGATATGCCTGTGAGTATCCTGGACGGTTATTGAGTTCTAGCCAGAGACCTTCTGGTTGGTACGGAAAGACGCTCTTCCCTCCTAGTTGAGATTGTAGGAGTCCACTCGCGGCCAACGCTGCATCACGAATCTGCTCTCCATCTAGTCGGAAACGTGGTCCCCGTGCGAGCCATTGATTATCAGGGTCCGTAAGATAGTCTTGGCGGGTCGCGAAAGACGACTGCCGGTAGGTTGCCGAAGTGAGGATTTCCCGTTGCAGGTGTTTAATGTCCCAGTCTTGCTTGATTAGTTGGGTTGCAAGCCAATCGAGAAGATCAGGATGGCTTGGGAAATCTCCTTGAATGCCGAAATCTTCGGCTGTTTCAAGAAGGCCTCGACCGAACAAACGGCGCCAGTGACGATTGGCTACAACACGCGCGGTAAGCGGATGCTTTGCGTCCATTAACCAATTTGCAAAATCAAGTCGATTGTTGATGCTGGGCTGCCCTGATGCGTTCAGACAGGCTGGGATGCCGGAATTCACTCTAGTTGTAGGCTGGTCATAGACTCCGCGATTGAGGATGTGTGTGACTCTTCGCTGTGGCATATCCGACATAATCATGGTCGCAGGAACCAATGCGTCAAGTTTGCTTTTCAGCGTCTGAATTTCCTTTTGGATGGTCTCGTGCGGATTGTGATTCGTCAAATAGTAACTTTCAATCACTGATCGTTGTTCGCTTGTTAGCTCACGAAATGGCTGGCTGATCAGTCCGAGCACCCGAGTAGGTATTGATTGAAATGCATTAGTCTCGTTTATATTGGAAGTAACCGAAAAGCGAGGACGTCCGATCCCATGGGTCGCGAAATTTGCTTGATGCTTGAGAGTAAACTTCAACGCGGTTCCACCTTCGAAACCAAACGGTTGGTCAGAAATCCAAATTGCATGCGCGCTCTGCTTGCGTGTCGGGCCATCGACAGCCCATCCGTTGCTGTTTGTGGTAATCTCGTCAATTGTTTTTGAAATGTCGTAGCCAACTTGGGAATAGTCTGAAATCGCTTTGGCAAACTGAATTTGTTGCGT
>JADHOA010000226.1 GCA_016779185.1 Rubripirellula sp. | reverse complement strand
CTTAGCAATCTCTAGCACCTCTCGGTACTGCTGCAGAGATCTCGCCAACACCGCCTCTTCAAGCTCCCATAGCACAGTGGGGTTTTCTGGGAAAACTTGGGTTGCCAGTTTCAATACCCTCCGAGCGTCAGCAGGTCGATTGTCGTCGCGGTAGAGCTGTGCGAGTTCCAGATAAGCATCCAGATCGGTTGGTCGTGATTTTAAGTGGTGCTCGAGGTATTGTCGCCGTTCAATTGAGAGTGATTCGTTAACGGTCGCCGTGGCACTTGGTGTAGTGTTGAAATGAGTATCAGCTACTTTGGTCTCTGATTGGTGTCCGACTTCTGATTCGTTTTTGGCAGCAGGTGGCTCTGGTTTCCATGTGTTGCCGAAAAGAATGCTTCGCTGGATGTCTACCTTTTCAACGAGTTCGTTGTCTGGTTCGTCTTTCATCCCTTGGTTCCTAACCCGATTATGTTCAAGCAAATAGCCTTAAACGCTTCGAAATAAGTCGTAATTGAGAACGGCTGGTGACTCGTTTCGTTTGTTGCCGATTCTGGGATTCTTGATCACGGTTCCAATGCAGCGGCGTACAGTTGTTTTACTTTGCCATGCGTAAGTGGTACTGGGTTGAAATTGCCGGTCCACTGTTTCAGTGCATCAGCAGCGAGCGTTTCAAAATCATCGGGTGACACACCAAGTTGAGATAGCGAAGTACTCAGCTTTGATTGGTGCAGCCACTGTGTGACTCTTTCCGCGAGAAGTTCGGAACAGTTCTCGAGATTCGCTACTGGATCGATTTGTCGTGCTAATTGCAGATAGGCATTTTGGCACTCGGTCGAATTGAGGCGGATCACGCTTGGAAGCATCACACCAACCGCTTGACCATGTGTGATTCCGTATTTTGCAGTCAACGGATTTGCTGTTGCATGTGCGGCTCCGAGCATTGAATTCTCGATTGCGAGGCCGGAAAAATAGGCGCCGACTTGCATCATGCTGCGAGCTTCGATATCGAACGGATCTTCAATGACCCTGTCAAACGCTTGGCTAAGCATTCCAAAAGCCCGTTGGCTGTAGGTGACCGACATCGCGTTACTTCGCGTGCTAACTTGTGTCTCGATCGCATGCGATATTGCGTCAATCCCCGTCAATACAGTAACGCTTGCTGGTTGGGTAATCGTTAGCTTTGGATCTAATATCGCAATTTTTGCGGCTGCTCGGGTGTCACCGCAAGCCATTTTGGTGTGTGTTTTTGCATCGCTAATCAATGCATACGACTGTGCTTCGCTGCCCGTTCCTGCTGTTGTTGGGACGGCAATCATCGGCAGCATTGGGGCGGTTGCTTTTCCTGTACCGTGGTAGTCATGAATGCTGCCGCCGCACGAATAAACAAAGTTGATTCCTTTACAGCAATCCAAGCTGCTGCCTCCGCCAAGTCCGATCAATAAATCAGGCTTTACCATCGCCGCGTATTTAACGCCCGTATCGACCATGTCGGAGGTGGGGTTTTCACTGAAATCGTGGAAGCAATTAACTTTGATTCCCTGTTCCAGTAGTGATTTTTCGGCCGCTTCGAAATGGCCCGCCTTCAGGATTCCCAAGTCGCAAACAATCATCGCGTGTTGGGAATTTAGAGATCGTGCATGTCGTCCAATCGTCAAGAGAGAATCTTCACCAAAGATCAGTCGCGTTTGTGGGTTTGAGTCAAAAGATTGCATGGTTGGTGAGCGGTCGAATTCGATGAAGTGTGTTTTTCAAAGATGTCAATGCGAATGATTTTCGCTGGGTTAAGACAGTTGAGCCAGACCGTCATGCGGGAGGCATGAGTGGCGGTGGCAAGTATTGTCTTTCTCACGCTAATCGCTGATCTTTGTTGCGCACTAGCGATTATATCTTTCGCAGTCGCTTACAACCAAAATGCAACGGATTCATTTAGGTGATGAAATGGCAGCAATGATTGCTACGGTCTCGCGGAGCTAATATCTAGTTTGTCGTTCATTTGTCTCTGCAAAAGCACCAACTCATCAAATAGCTCTCTTGCTAACGGCTTACTCGTTTCTAACGAAGCGATATCATCCATCTCTAGTGGATCATTTTGTAGGTCATAGAGCCTGACCTGTGGTGCGTCTGGATAGACAATTAATTTGTGTGTTTTGGTGCGGATGCTACGTTGTTTCTCCAAGTAACAACCGTAGATGAAGTCATAAGAGCTTTTTGCTCCGTCGAGGAGCGGCAGGAGACTGTTGAATTCAACATGCTGCGGTTTCGCGATATCCGCTAGCTGTAAAGAAGTTGGCATAACGTCCTGAAGATAGATGGGTTCAGCGATTTTCTTACCTTGTTCAACTCCCGGACCGCTTACGATGAATGGAACGCGAACGCTATGGTCGTACATGTTTTGCTTGCCGAACAGGCCGTGTTGCCCGACGGCTAGCCCGTGATCTGCCGTAAAGAAAATCCAAGTGTTTTCAGATTTTCCCGAGGCCGCAAGGGCTTTTAGGATTCGTCCGATCTGAGCATCCATGTGCGTGATCAACGCGTAGTATTCGCTTCGATGGACTTGTACGGCTCTGCTGGTTCTTGGGAAAGGCGCAAGCCTCTCATCTCGTAGTGATTTTCCACAGCCAATCGCATCAGCAAATGGGTAAAGCGGTTGGAAATTATCGGGTATGGCGACTCGATCCGCAGGATAGCGATCTACGAAGGCTTGCGGGGCTTGGCGAGGATCATGCGGGGCATTAAAAGCAAGGTACATAAAAAACGGGGAGTCGTCTTGTTTTGCTTCCTCGATGAAGTCTTCTGCGTGATTCGCGACTACTTCGCTCCAGTGCGTTCCACCCTCCCAGAAGCCTCCGAATTTTGGGTCGGATGGAGACCATGGATCTTCGCCTTCCTTGCTTGGCCGGTTGTAGCCAAGTTCTACATCTTTTGGCATACCGGGCCGAATGTCTTTCGCAACGTCGAACGCTTTCTCTGCATTGGCGCGACAATGCCATTTACCGGTCATGTAGGTCCGATAACCTGCCTGTTTCAAATATTCACTCCACCACCGCCCCTCTTGTCGCTCTTTTTCACTCTGTCCGTGGATCGCATTCGCGTTCCAGACGAAACGGCCAGAATTGAGCATCGTTCTGCTGGCGATGCAAACTGCACCACTCCATGATCCCATGTTGTATGCATGCGTGAATGTGGTGCCTCTCCTTGCCAAAGAATCAAGACTTGGGGTTTCGATTTCGGTAGCCCCGAGCGCGTTGATGGTGCTAAAGCATTGATCATCCGCAAAAATGAAGACGATATTGGGTTTGGAGTTTTCGGCCTGCCCCAAACTAGACGTCAAAAAAAATATTGAGAAAAGAACTCCAGTAAGAATCTTGTGGATGATAGAGGTAATCAGCGGAATTTCTTTGGAATCATTCATTGTGCATTTTCTCGGGCGAAGGTCGTTCTCGGGCACCCAAAGTTTAGCGAAGATTACTTCGAACGTTGGCGTGGCAAGTAGAGATCTATCTGAGATTCTTCAAAGATCCGATATTTCACACCGCACTGCCACAGCTGAAAATATGCGAGTAACGGATCTTCTAATTTTGTTGCCGCTCTAAAAAATGGCCACATCAGATAGTCTCTGAGCAGTGGATCGCACGCGATAAAGTAGTAGGCATCGCGAAGTGCCATCGCCGGCGCGTTGGTGTCTAAACCGTCCGTGATTGTACTGCAGTGACGCACGCATTCGAGAAGTTTTGAATGCTCAGCTTTATTCTTGGGGTGCTTTGGTGGGATTCCCTCGAGCACACGGATTTTCACCTCTGTTCTCAAGGGCTCCGTCATATCGTGCATCTCACTTAATTGTGCGAGTTGCCTGAGGCCCTCGACAAACGCGTTCCCGAGTTTTTCCACGGCATCAGCGGATGTGGGTAGTGGACGTCGTACCATGAAATAAGCGTCCCTACCCCCGTTGGGTCGCCGGTCATTACCGGCTGAGGTATACAGCTCTCGAATACGAGTTACTAAATCAACCTGATTTTCTAGCCCAGAGAAGATTGCTTCAACAGCTTTTCCATCTGGTCTGAAGCATTGAAAAAAACCAATTAATGAATCAGGTGTGGGGGCTTCTGCCGGTTCGCTACCCGTTAACCGATGGCAGTTTGTGAGGAAGTCTTCCTGTCTCATTTGCAAGTATTGACTCCGAGTGGTCGGGTGCGTCAGCGGTGTACTGATGAATCATCCATCAAGCAATTGCGATGGTTTTCGAAATCTCATCACTACAGTCGTAATAGGTGGAACTGATTCATTATCCGTACGCCGCAAGCCCTGTGCCGCTGATGGTTACGCACGGAATGTTTTCTTCGTGGGTGTTAACCGCTTGGATGTAACTCAGTTTTAGGATTGACTCATGCAGGTAGAAATTCAGAAGTTTTACTTTGCCACCCAAGAGGATCCATGCGTGGGGTTGTATTGTACGCGGAACTCCAAGAAAACAGATGGGTCCGCATGTTGAATCGGAGAGGATTGCAAGGCTGTTGTTCCTTCTTGGAAGCTTGCTTTGCAATTGACTGCCACCCTTCTCTCGAACGATCAATTCTTCGGATATTGGTTTCCTCGGTGAATAGGTCGATCAAATTTTGAATGTTGTATTTCTTCATTGTCATTATGAACGCGGTGGTGTGACCACGGTTGTTCTTAATCAGTTGAAGAGTCTTGTTTCGGATCCCAGTGTGCATAATGTTGTGCTCGTTTCGGGTGCGAGGACATCTGGAATTCCGGAGGATTTACCAGCCGATGTAAATCGCCTCGAGCTTGAATCCCTAGACTATGATTCTGGTGTTATCGAAGCGTCGAACCACCAAGATCGCATCTCTAGCATTGTTGCTGATCTTTACGGTTTGTTTCGAAAAGCGGGGTTAAGGCCAAATAACACGGTTTTGCATTGGCATAACCATTCGCTAGGTAAGAACGTTTCGTTGCCGGGTGTCGCAACGCAGTTAGCATTAAAGGGATGGAGGACACTGCTGCAGATCCATGATTTTGCAGAAGATTACCGGCCAAGCAATTATTCGGCCATCGTGCACGCACTCGGAGAGAGTACGCAAAGCAGTATCGATCGTTACCTCTACCCTATCGCTCCCCAGATTCATTATGGTGCCTTAACCCAAACGGATGCGGAGCTACTGCGACAAATGGGGATTCCCAGTGAACGAATCTACTTTTTACCCAATGGAATTGAAGCCGCTGACCGATCACCGAGGTGGACTCCCGAGCAACATCAGGAGAGCTTAGACCGGATAAGGCGTGTTTTTAAACTCCCGGTAAAGGCTCGCTGGACAGTTTATCCGGTTCGTGGAATACGCCGAAAGAATTTAGGGGAGTTTTTACTACTAAGCCAATTTTGTAGTGAAAATCGATATTGCGCCATCACTCTATCCCCAACTACGTCGATCGAAAAAAAGTCCTACGAGCGATGGAGGGGAGTTGCGGAAAAATACGCACCAAGAGCAGTTTTCGATGCGGGGCATCGTGACGACGTAACTTTCCAAGATAATTTATTAGCTTCCGACTTTGTGTTATCTACAAGTGTTGCCGAAGGATTTGGAATGGCTTTCCTCGAGCCGTGGCTATTTGGACGTCGCGTGGTTGCGAGGAGATTAGATAATGTCGTTCCGGACTTTGAGTCTTTGGGGCTTAATTTATCGAGCTTCTACTCGTCCATCATGATTCCTGGTGATCCTTCCTGGGTTGAGGCATGCAGGAATGAGCTTCATGCTGCTTTTAACATGGCTTGGGACAGCCTTTTTGAGTCGAAAAATCTAACAGTTTCCCATCATCAGTTTCTAGGACCGATAGAAAAGTGTCATGATGCAATCGATTTCGCGTTACTTTCTCCAAGTCGTCAAATTGATGTTCTGCAGCGATTTTTTTCTGACAAAGGTTTTCGTCTCGCGGTCCAGGAATACTCAAGTGAGCTTATTCAAATGCTTGGGGAGACTGGGTGTGAAGATGTCATCAATCAGAATGTAAAAATAGTGAACCAAGAATTCAGCAGCCGTGCCGTACGTGAAAGGTTGCTCAATTTTTATAGAAACATTCTTTCCTCTGAAGTCGCATCGTCAGAGTCTTTGCCTGATAAGCGTCTACAGGGTGCGTTAGACTTACTGACAAGTCGGCGACCTTTTTACCCCTGTCGAACAGAAGAGTGAAGTCAATGAAAGCGAGTCATTGGATAAGGGCGATCATTGATGAGAGACAACCACTCTCGCCCATACCGACAGAGATTCAACCGCGACTTGCAAATCTATCACGAATTCGAGCGGTCATTTTTGATGTCTACGGAACATTGATTGCGAGCGGTAGCGGCGATGTTGGATCTGTGGATCAGACCGATCGCAGTAATGTGATTCAGGACGCGATGGAGATCGCGGGCGTTAGCAGAGATATTGCTAAATCGATCACATGGCAGGATTTGAGAGCCGGGATCCAGGCGAGTAACGCAGAGAGAAAAAAAGACGGATGTGATAGTCCCGAAGTGGACATCATTGCTGTTTGGAGGGGGTTGTTGGAAGATCGCGGATGGATTGGCGGCGATGAGGCCATTTCACAGGTCCTACGCTTGGCGGCTGCTTTTGAATCATCTGCGAATCCAACATGGCCCATGCCAGGTTCCACCGACTTGATTCATGCTCTTGCTAAAAACGAATTTGAGCTTGGTATCGTTAGTAATGCGCAGGTTTTTACGCCATTTCTCGTTGAAGATTTACTGATTTCTAAAAAATTTAATGACAGTATTTTTAAGACGGATCTCTGCATTTTCTCAAATCGTTTCCGTAGTGCTAAGCCAGGGAAAAGGCTGTTTTTGGCTTTGGCTAATGCGTTGGAAAGAAGGGGGATTCTTCCCCAAGAAGCGGTTTATGTCGGAAATGACATGCTCAATGACGTCTGGGCTGCAAGGCAAATTGGTATGAAGACCGCGTGGTTTGCTGGAGATCGAAGAAGCGTTCGGGATCGCATCGGTGACCCAAGATGCGCTGAACTTTCTGCGGATCTTGTTCTGACATCGCTGCCGCAGTTGCTAGAGTGTCTTACACTCAACATGTCGGACTAGCTATCAGTTTCTCAAATAATAGAGAA
>JADHOA010000225.1 GCA_016779185.1 Rubripirellula sp. | reverse complement strand
AGTTGCCCGTCTGCTGATTCGTGTACCGGCGACAATTACCCGATGTGACAAATAACTCCCTTAACTCAGCAAGTTTCCTTGGTCCGAACTCTTCAGCCGGCGTTTCCCCGTACTCATCCTCGAGCAGCGTGCAGAGGTTCTGAAACCGTCCACGCTCTGGCGCATTGTTCGCATACTTTGTTTCGATGTGTTCTCGAAACTCAGCCGTGACACAGGAGACCGTGATCTTGGCATCACTCAGATGAGTCGGGGTTTCATCCGGTAATTTGCAGTCATTTGCGAGGTACTGACTTACAAGCAATCGGTACTTTGCTCTCGACTCAGGCGAATCGTATTCGCCCAAATAAAAATCTCTTCCGTCTATGGTGACGCGAGCTTGTCCCGATACGTGGTAGCGATAACCGGGCACATCGTTCTTCGGTCTTGGCATGAGAATGACCCCTTCCGTTGAGTTTTTGGGTATGGCTTACCCAAAAACGGTTTTGAAAGCGGGTCGCACAGCATGATGCTGGTAACGCTAAGTCGCGTTCCGACCTGTGTTTAAGCAAAGTGGGCGATACAGAATTCGAATCTGTGACCTCTGCGGTGTGAACACAGCGCTCTAACCAACTGAGCTAATCGCCCCTGCTGCGATCTATATCTTATCAGCTTCTTCTTTGGCTGAGAACTCTTTCAGACGTGCAAAGACTTCAGGACATTACCCAATCAAGTGAGATGCAGTGCATGTAGTGACAAGATAGAGTCCACTCTCAAGAGAGCGAGCGACATGGCAGTAAGGCCGGCATGACCAGGCCTTTAAAAAATGCCATAGAGTTAAGCGCTGGGAGGAGGCTTGAACTTCGGTGCGACAGGGCCGCTCGTCTCTTCCTCCTCTTCGTGCTCCTTGGCAATATCGGTGACCGCGTTTTCGATCGATGACATCGTCTTTTTGGCTTCGTATTCAGCAACTTTAAACTGCTGCTGCACTTCGTTGATGCCTCGGCGAAATTCACGATAGCTGCCACCAAGTTTGCGCGCAACATCGGGCAGGTTCCCCCCAAAGAGGATGACTGCGACCACACCGATCATCACTAATTCAAACGGACCAAGCCCGAACATTTAGTTCTTCTCGCCTTCGGAATCTGATTGATCGTCATCTTCGGTCGTCTCGCTCATCCCGCGTTTGAATTCATTGGTACTACGACCAAGATTTCTCATCAGCGCTGGCAGTTTGGAACCTCCGAAAAGGAGCAAAATGATCAAAGCGATCACGATTAGCTCGGGTAAACCCGGTGCACCAATAGCAAGTGGCAATAAATTCATGGATGGTCTCGGTTTTACAGTTTCGACCGCTTGAAACTTGATACCTGCAACCAGGCATTCGTTCAGGATCAAACTCTAAATAAGGTGGGATCAAATTCGATGGGAACGAAGATCGTAAATCAAATCACCCTAGTCGTACCAAACAAATCAGCTTAGTCGACAAGAATTTTGTCAATTACCGCTCGATCGGTATTCGCGTTCGCAATCGCTACGGCAACCCGATCATCCGCTCCTATGTCTGCTAATTCTATTTGCTGCAAAGGTTTCTTCAAAGAGTCCACGTAGGACTACGAACTCCATCAATGTCGCCATGGCTCCAATTGGAACAACTTTAACGATTACAACGATTTGGTAATTTTTAACCCAACCCAAAAACAACGATCGCTACTGTATTTTCTGACTCGGGAGATCACCTACATGTCGCCCTTCCATGGCCGAGAACAATCCCAGTTCTCTAAAAACACGCCCGATCGCAGTGAAATCCTTTCTTTGGTCAACGCAAAAAGCCGCTATTCGAGGTTAGAAATCGGTTCGAGGCTAGAAATGAGTTGGGGGCCAGAAATCGGCGACACACCCCAGATCCGAACTATCCCCTCTATTATGCGTGCACGACATAGAGAATGCGCGAGCGTCGTCCCCGACAAAGACCTACGGTCCACGGATTCCTTCATGCAAAAAGATTCCGTCATCCAGCTATCTACTTGACTTTTGAATTGGCTTGAGCGACACTTTTCCTAAATGAGATTGGTTCTCAATAGCGAAAAGGGTGCCGTGAATACTACACTTGATCAGCTGAAACCGGGCCAGAAGGCAGAGATTCTTCACATCGATGGCGTCGATGGGATTGCGTCTCGATTACGTGAGATGGGTTTTGTGCGCGGGGAACTGGTAAAGTTCCTCAGGACGGCACCGTTTGGCGGGCCGGTAAAATGTGCAATTCATGGCTCACGAATCGCGGTCAGGGGCGGCGAAGCTCAGCGTATCTCCGTCCAACTTCTCGGTTAGTTGGTTCAGTTTCTTCGCAAATCTGCTCGAGTTCAATCTGAGATCGATTTGGGTCTCAAACCAAAACACCTCGAGAACCGGCACTCCAACATCAAGCGAGCGGATCATCCGCAGCCTCAACATCTAATTTTCCAGCCACGCCTCGCCCCACTGCATTCACCCTCCACTGCGTTCGGCCCATGACGTCAATATCCAACGCAGGAATCGGCTCCACCCGCGTCGCATTGGTGGGCAATCCCAACACGGGTAAGAGCACGCTGTTTAATGCGCTCGCTGGGCTAAGCGTTCGAACCGGGAACTACCCTGGCGTTACGATCGAGAAAAAAATTGGACGCTGCTTTATTCCTGGAGCGTGCGTGATCGACCTTGTCGATCTTCCCGGAACGTATTCGCTTGCACCACGATCTCCAGATGAACTGGTCGCCGTGGAGGTGTTGACCGACAAAGCAAACCGTGAGCCACCAGTTGAATTGATCATCTGCGTTGTCAACGCATTGATGCTGCAACGCAATCTATTCCTTGTGAGCCAACTGTTGGAACTGGGAAAGCCTGTCATTGTTGTTCTCAACATGATGGACTCCGCTCGCTCTCGAGGCGTTATGGTTGATGTCGAAAAACTCTCGGAAAGTCTAGGAGTTCCCGTCGTGCCAACCAGTGCGACGAAACGGGAAGGTCTCGATCTGCTCCGGACTGAAATCGCAGAGCTCTTAAACGATTCATCCAAGAAAACTCAGAGAGTCCATATTTTACCAGAGGCTTTTTATGACACTCGGGATCAATTTCGCCAAGCAATCCAAAACAAACTGAACGACTCGCCTGAAAGTCTCGCCGCAAACCAAGATTCCAAAACCAAGATCCATGGCGAATTGCAAGACTACCTAAACGAAGACTACTTCGTCGAACGAATGTTGCTTGATCGTGGAGGAGCATCCGAACTTCGACTCGTTGAAACGTTGGGCAACTTTGGCAAAGAACTTTTAGGGCAATGGCGTGACACGCTTGCCAATCGTGTCGGAGACGCCACGGACATGGAATGCAATGCACGCTATGATTGGGCAAAGCAAAAATTGTCGGGCATTGTGCTTGGGGGTGCCGATTCAGGTGACAGCCTTACCGATCGCATCGATTCCGTTTTAACGCATCGCATTTGGGGCATGATCAGTTTTATTTTGATCATGTTTTTTGTTTTTCAATCGATCTACACCGTTGCTTCGTGGCCGATGGATCAGATCGATGCAGCGACCGGTTACCTCTCCGAATTAGTCATCAATCAGATGGGGCCGGGGATGCTTCGCAGTTTGATCACCGACGGAGTGATCGCGGGTGTTGGCGGCGTTCTAATCTTCTTGCCCCAGATCGCGTTGCTTTTTCTATTCCTCGCAGTACTCGAAGACTGCGGTTATATTGCAAGAGCGTCGTTTTTGGTGGATCGCTTGATGTCACTTTTTGGGTTGAGCGGTAAGTCCTTTTTACCGATGATGAGTTCGTTTGCCTGTGCCATACCTGGTGTAATGGCAACGCGGGTGATTGAAAATCGTCGCGACCGCTTTGCTACGATCATGGTGGCGCCGCTGATGAGCTGCAGCGCAAGACTTCCCGTCTATCTGCTGTTGATCTCAGCCTTTATTCCGGATGACGGCCTACTGGGCGGATGGCTTTCCTTACCCGCATTGGTGCTAATGTCAATGTATGCAGTGGGAGTCTTGGTTGCGATCCCCGTGTCATTGATCCTCAAATGGACAATCTTGCGAGGTGAGACGGCTCCTTTTGTCCTCGAACTTCCCGAATACAAAGTCCCCGCGGCTCGAGTGGTTCTGACACGTGTTTGGGAAGCAAGTCTTGCTTTTGTATTACGAGCGGGAACACTTATCTTTGCTGCAACGATTCTAATTTGGTTTGCCGGCTACTGGCCGGGTGATCATACACGCGAGCTTGAGATTGAACGAAGCTTAGAATCAGCCCAACTTACCGAGCAAGAGAGTGAAACCGCGACACAAGAATTGAGAGCAATCAAGACAGACCTTCTGGAGAGAAGCCTTCTTGGAAAAATGGGTCACACCATCGAACCAGTTGTCGCGCCACTGGGATGGGACTGGAAGATCGGCGTCGGAGCAATTGCGAGCTTTCCAGCGAGGGAAGTAATCATCGCCACACTCGGGACCATCTACAGTCTCGACGGCGACGAAGACGAAGAGGGGTTAATCGGTGCGATTCGGTCTTCGACTCACCCCGATGGTACACCCGTTTATACCGTGCCCGTCGCCCTCTCAATCATGGTCTTCTTTGCCCTTTGCGCCCAGTGTGTCAGCACCTTAATCGTGATCCAAAAGGAGACGAACTCGTGGAGCTGGCCAGTATTGAGTTTTAGCTACATGACCATTTTGGCATATTTGGCTGCTATGCTCACGTTTCAGATCGGCACACGGTTCTTTTAGCGATCCATGCGAGCTTTACGCCGTTATTTCCGACGACATCAAACGCGAGCATCAACAAAGTCGTCGTGGAGCACGCCGCTCAGTAAGTTCATCATCAAGCGATCGACCGAAAATCAATCAAGTTGGTCAACTAACCCTTTGTGAACGGCCACGACGTTTCGAGAATAAAAAAAAACAAGCATCCTGTGAACGGAGGCACTTCCAATTGAATTGGCAAAACCTACTTTCAATCGGCATCGTCGCATCCGCAGCACTTTGGCTAACACAACGTGCCGTCAAAACATTTCGCAGCATCGGAGACGGTAAACCTCAAGGAAACTGCGGCAACTGTACTCAGCGGCGAGACTCGCCAAATAGCACTGCGCTGGTTCCTCTATCGAAATTGCAGATCAAAAAAAAACAACCAAGCGGCAAGCACCGCGACGAGTGATCGCGACGCAGAAACACGAAGTGGACGGCCGAGAGTTAGCCCTTGGCCTCTTCCTTGGTGTAGGATAATCCACTGACCTAACGACAATGTGGAACACTGGTTTGTCGCACCGTCCGGTGTGTGTTCAGCTTTATCCCCCACGTATCTTTATCCCACACTTGTCAAACGACGAAATCCGGATCCCCCAAAAAAGCGTGCGATCGATCGGAGTCATAGCCAATCAATGAGTGACCAACAATCAGGCACACCGAGCCGAATTGACCGCATGATGGAACGGTTTGATCGAAATGAACCGCATCAGACTCGAATGGTTAGCGGATTACTGAGGGCTTGTGTTCTTGCCTGGTTCTGCATGAAACAACTCCGGCGACACCGTGCCGAGGGAATGGCAGCCGAACTTACCTACCGCACGGTCTTTTCCTTGATCCCGGTTTTGGTCTTGGGCCTCGTGATGTTTCGAATCGTGGGGGGGCTGGAGGACGTTCAAACCAAAGTAGAAGCACAGCTATATGATTTTTTCGGTGTGCCCGATGTGGTGCCACCTGCCTACTTGGAAGAAATCGCTACGACCGATGCAGGGGCTGACGCCCTCACCAGCGAAAGCGATGGAACCGATGAGGATTCAACAGATGGAGCTACATTAAAATCCGAGCTGATGAATACGGAGTCGTTCAATCCAGAGTCGCTCAATTCAGACGCACTCGGTGCAGATCCAACGCAGTCAAACTTGAATCAACCTGTGACCGCGGCCGGCCAAGACGCAGCAGTCAACGGTGATGAGAGGTTTAATGACAATCCGTTAAACGCCTCTGTTGACTCGAACGTTCGCCAAGACCTTGGCAAGGAGGATGAAACACGCAGTAGTATCCGCCGCCGAATGCAAGAGATCTCACGTTATGTTGCGGCAATCGATTTTCGATCAATCGGCATCATTGGCTTCCTACTTTTTGTTTACGCTGCCGTCGCACTCGCGAACACGGCGGAGACCTTATTCAACCGCGTCTTTGACGTGACAAGCAATCGCCCTCTGCATCTACGCTTAGCGATCCACTGGTCAATGATCACGCTCGGAAGTGGTTTACTTGCGATGAGTCTATTGATGTCGTCGCAGGTGATTGAATGGTTTGGCTCATTCGGAGCAAACTCAGGCACGCAGCAGATCCTACGCCAGTTCCTCTCATTCACCGCGAGTTGGGTGTTACTGTTTTTACTCTACACACTGATACCGAACCTGAAAGTTTCGCTACGTGCGGCAGCAACGGGTAGCCTAGTGAGTGCTTTTTTCTGGGAGCTCGGGAAATGGTCGTTTCAAATCTACATCGCCAAGGCGGTGCCCTACTCGGCAATCTACGGATCAATTGGGCTGCTCCCTCTTTTCCTGCTATGGATTTACTTGACTTGGTGGATTGTTCTCTTTGGCCTCATCCTGACCCAAACCTTGCAGAGCTTTGGGGCACAATCTCTACGTGGACTTCTCGAAGCAGGAAAAGAAGGCAGGACGGTTTCACCCGAATGGTTGCTGCCAATGATTGTCGAGATCGCCCACGGATTTAACTCGGGACAGCCGCTCACCATCAGGGAACTGTCGAAACGTCTAAGAATATCCACGGTCGACGCGGCAAGGGCAGGAGAAACACTGATCACAGCCAAAATGGCAAATCAGATTGAAGCAGCGCATCCAACCCTGACACTCGCTAGACCCGCTGAAACCATCTCCCTTAGCGAGATACTAGAACTTTCCGCCAAATTGACACGGGCACGCCAACATGATGCGTGGATCACTTTGACACAACTCGATGCCGCCAATGCTCATAACAGCAAACACCTAACCCTCGCTTCGCTGTTGGACCATCGCCAAAAAAATCACGAAAACACTCGCTCAAACTCGACGCCCCCGAATAGACGCCCCCGAGTAGACGCCCCCGAGTAGACGCCCCCGAGTA
>JADHOA010000224.1 GCA_016779185.1 Rubripirellula sp. | reverse complement strand
CCCTTGCCCTACCGGTTTCCCCACCATCTAGCAGCTCACCGAGCAAAGCATAATCATCGCCGCACACATCATCTGTGATACGAAGGCGATGGGTAAACGGAACCGAAAAAGTGATATCGGCGTTCGATGGTCGTGCGCGATCAGACATTAAAAAAGTCATATCAGATAGATGACGAAGTTTTCGGTGATGTGAATCACTGAGATAGCATTTCCGGCTTCGAGCCTACGCCTTGATGCCTACGGTGCTTCCTTTTCCCAATCACGCCACAGCCATCGAAGCGAGTCCGGAAAAATAGCGCCACCGTGTCTTCCGTCATGGGCACCTTGGCCGAAAACAAGTTTGTAATCGTAATCACGAAAAGCGAGAGCCTTCGCCATTTGTTGGTTCGCGAGGGGCCAATTGCCGTACGGATTATCGAGATCGTTTTCTCCATCCTGCAAAAAAACGCGAATCGGCTTTTTATCCGATTTCCGAATCATGGGTGGGTAGTTGTGCCCACCCCGAAGGTCCACAAAGCTGCCGATGTGACTTAGCACCTTGCGAAAAGAATCAGGCCGATGCCAGGCAACGGTGAAAGCACAAATCCCACCCGAGCTATTTCCGCAAATGGCACGCAGTTCTGGGTTGTGCGTAATTTGATAATCCTTCTCAATCGCAGGAAGCAATTCCTCGATCAAAAACCTTGAGTAGTCGGGCGTCATGCTGTCGTATTCAAAACTACGGTTTTCCGGACGGGGACGCCAACCTCGTGTTTCCGGCAACTCGCTCTTGTAGCCCGGATCAATCATGACTGCGATCGTGATGGGCATTTCGCCTTTGGCAATCAAATTGTCAAAGACAACAGGCAAGCGAAAATCACCCGTCTCACCCTGAAACGCATGGCCGTCCTGAAAAACCATTAACGCAGCGGGCTTTGACCCGTCATACTGCGCTGGGACATAAATGGAGTAGTGGCGTTTCGTTCCCGGAAAAATTTCACTCTCGAGCCACTGGTGCTGAGTCACCTTTCCGCGAGGTATCCCTTCTTGCCGCACCGAGTCTGGACCGTGCTGATTTTCTGAATTCGTTTCCTGAGCGTGAGTCAGGCGAGTGAATGGCAAAACGAATGTGCCCATCAATAACACGCAGGTTGCGATCCGTAGGGTTGGCATCTTGAATTCTTAAAGGGGCAAGGAAGGACAAAGCTAGAGGATTAAGGATTTCGCTGTTTGATGCAGCTCACGACTAAAAACGATGGCCGCGTCCAATCGCCTGCAATCGATTTTTGCATAACAGATCAGTGGTGCCCCGCCGAAGTGGACGGGAATTCTAACGCATAAAGTCAATGTTGGAAATAAACCGCGTTCATTCAGGATCGGTAGTTGTGAGCAAATACCAATCACTAGAAATCGCGAGATGGCTGGTCACCCAAAAAGGTCTCAGGATCGCCCTCATGTGGTGTCTTTAGCTGAGACGGTTATCATGGGGGAAATTCAGGATTCAATCCAATTTGTTCGGAGTGGTATTTCGATGCAGTGGCGACGACTGGGCGGTAGTGGTTTGGTGGTTTCAGATCTTTGCATGGGGACGATGACGTTTGGTGGGCAATGCGACGAACGACTAAGCCATGCGATCTGCGACCGTGCCTCGGATGCGGGGATCGATTTTTTTGACGCTGCCGAGCTGTATCCCGTCCCACCAACCGCCGATCGATTTGGCGTCACCGAAGAGATTTTTGGACGCTGGCTTTCTACAAAACAACGGGAAACAGTTATCGTTGCGACCAAGGTAACCGGCCCCGGACACGGCTGGTTCAAGCCACCGGTCCGGCATGGAAAAACAACACTGGATCGGCATCAAATCATTGCAGCCTGCGAAGACTCGTTGCGACGATTACAGACCGACTACATCGATCTCTATCAAACCCATTGGCCAGATCACGGAATGCCTTACGAAGAAGTTTTGGGAGCTTTAACCGAACTCAAAGATGCAGGAAAGATCCGCGTGGCTGGCTGCAGCAACGAAACCTCGTGGGGATTGATGAAAAGCTTGTGGGCCGCGGATCAATCCAAACTTCAGCGTTATCACACAGTGCAAAACAATTTCAGCCTCATCAATCGTCGATGCGAAAGCGAGCTCGCTCAGGTTTGTCGTCGCGAACAGGTAAGCCTGTTACCTTATTCTCCTTTGGGTGGTGGCGTTTTGACGGGAAAGTATCAGAAGGAAAACCCGGTTGGGGCAAGATTCAGCGCCTACCTGGACAACGGCAATGATCGCCAAAAGGCGATGGCAAACCGTTTCGTCAATTCAAGAACGCTCGAGACAGCTCGCCGAGTTTCGGAAATTGCGGATTCCATTGGAACCACTGCCACCGCGTTATCGATTGCGTGGAGTCGACAACATGACTTCGTTGCTTCGACGATCTTCGGAGCGACAACGCTGCAACAACTCGAAGAATCTCTGGCCGCTCGAGATTTGATTCTGGATCAAGAAACACTTGAGCGGATTGATGAACTGGATCGCGAAATCCCAAATCCGATGACCGAAGATGGACTGCGTCGCCTCTAGTCTGTGACCCAAACGCCGAATCCGAGACCCAAACGCCGAATCGGATGGGGCAATCGATTGGGCAGCGTTAAATTGGGCAGCGTTAAACTGGGCAGTTCCAATGGGCGGGGCTAATCTCTATGGGACTAATCTGTGAGGGGCTAATCATTTGATGGTCGGCCTTCCGGCATAATGAACGATTTTTGTTACGCATCTTGGCAAATCGAATCCGTTCATCAACGCTCAGAATAATATCAGTCGCGTTCAATGAACCCTTTCAGCGATTCTTAATTTGGCACTACGGCTACGGGAATTCGAACGCACTTCTTCGTCCGTTGGACGAAGCGGCTTCCTGGTAATTGGGTTCCAACGCTCATCATCACGAAAGGCCTGCTTGACCATTCGATCCTCGAGCGAGTGGAAGCTGATAATCGCCAGCCTACCGCCCGGCGAAAACCATTCGGCGGCAGAGCGCAGCGTTCGTTCTAGGGCGCCGAGTTCATCATTCACCACGATACGCAGTGCCTGAAACGTGCGAGTCGCAGGGTGGATATCGTGATTACGAGACCGAGGGACACACTGCCTGCAAACCTCTGCCATCTGCCCAACCGTTTTGATCGGATCTTCACGGCGCCGTCTCGCGACCACTTCACGTGCAATGCGCCGACTACATCGTTCTTCGCCGTACTGATAGATCGCGTCAGCAATCTCTTTCTCATTGCTCCACGCAAGCCAATCCGCCGCGGTGTGACCAGCTTCCTGATCAAACCTTAAATCAAGCGGCGCTTCTTCGTGGGTAAAGCTGAATCCTCGTTGACGATTTGCGAGTTGATCGCTGGATAATCCAAGGTCCAGCACCATTGCGTCGATGGCATCGACATCCATCGCCACCATCGCCTTGGCGGTCTTTTCATAGCTCCCAACAAAAAGCGTCAGACGCGGATCTGCCAACGGGCTTTGGTCGTATCGCCGACTCACCTCTGGGTCGCGATCCAGCCCAATCAAAATTAAATCCGAACGCGAATTCGCCTCAAGCAAACGCCTTGAATGCCCCCCCGCTCCGAACGTCCCATCGACAATCACCCGGGGAGATTGATCGCTAAACGCAGCGACAATTTCATCGGGCATCACTGACACATGGCAAGGAATATCAAGCTCTTGGTCAGTCTTCGAAGAGGTGGTTTCCAAGGGAACGGTTCGCTCGTGCAACAAGATGAAGAAGTAAAATCAAATAAGAATCAAGCACATAGCGAGCAGAGCAAGCGATGGCTGACCGGTAAGGCGAACGATCAGCCGGACCTCATTTCCCTGTCAAGGAATCTAACTTCCACTCGGCTGCTCAGACCTTCTCGCCGCACTGCAAGGCTTTATCAAGGTTACGACTAACCTCTTGCAATCGATCAAGACCACCACCGCCCACCTCTGCAGCAAGCCACCCAGTGAACTTGATGTCGCGCAAAGCTTGCTTCACCGTCGCCCAGTCGATGTCGCCTTCGGTGATTTTGGTGAACTGCCCACTTTCTCGCGAAAAGCCTTTGATGTCTAGCTTTTTGATTCGATTACCTAATGTGCGAATCCATGCTGCCGGATCACCATATTTCCAGTGATTGCCAATGTCATACTGAACACCAACCCAAGCCGAATCCAAATCATCGATGAACGCCGCCAGCTTATCAGCCGTTTGATCGGCTCCTCCTTCGTGATCATAGAGAAAGTCATTCCAAACATTCTCAATCAAAATGGATACCTTTGTTTCCTCGGCAACCGGAATCGCCTCGCGAATTGCCGCCACCGCACGCTCATACACCTCGGCATCGGTACCGTCTTTTCCATGGCCCGGAACCAAAAGCATCGTGTCGGCTCCTAAAGCCGCAGTATCGCGAAGCCCTTGCTTGAGCTTAGCAAGAGCTGTTGCACGAACGGTTTCGCTGGGGTCGGTGTGTCGTTCACCCCAATGGTAGTTACCTACAGTCCCGTCAATGATCAATCCACTGGCGGCTGACGCTTCTTTGGCTTCGTCAGCATTAACACCTGGAACCGAAAGCTCAACTCCCTCAAACCCTGCTTCTTTGGCAAGCTTGAACTTGTCGGTCAATGTACCGTCCGATCGAATCATCCCAATTTTAAGAGTCTTCCTTAGCCAGCCGCTTTTTTCGTCGGCAGCAGCGAAGAGACGACTCGGATTTGCAAGAACGCATGCTCCAGTAATCGCGGCGCTCGCTTGCAAGAAATTCCGACGTTTGGTTTTTGATGGTTGAGTCATGATAAATTCCGTTAGAAAAAAATCTGCGATTGCCAGATCACTATCTGCAATGATGACGTTTCAAGTTGCTTTTGAAGTGGATGATTCGTTTGGAGTTTGCCAAAGTTTTTTCAGCGCGATCAGAATTTAGGATTGAAACAAATAACACGAAGTCATTGCTTCATTGGAGTGATTTCCGTCTCTTATCGCCTCTTCGCTGTGTGTGGTTGTACCCGATGCAAGCCGTCCGGTCTAGAATTTACTATCGACTCAATAGGAATGGCATCCACCCCTCTGATCTAGGCCAAAATATCCCGAATGACATTTCCATGAACATCTGTCAGTCGGAATTGTCTACCTTGAAAACGATACGTAAATCGTTCATGTTCAATTCCTAGTAGGTGCAGAAGTGTCGCTTGAAAGTCGTGAACATGAACGGGGTTCTCGGCAACGTTTATCCCCAGATCATCGGTCTGCCCGTAACTAATCCCCGGTTTCACTCCACCACCTGCCATCCATACCGTGTAGGCGTAGGGATGATGGTCCCGCCCCCAGCGCGCTCGGTTGTTGATATCTCCCTGCAAGAAAGGGGTGCGGCCAAACTCTCCGCCCCAAATGACCAGCGTATCGTCCAGCATTCCCCGTTGCTTTAGATCTTGCACCAGTGCAGCACTAGGTTGATCGGTGTCTCGACACTGATTGTAAAGCTCAGTGGTCAGACTATTATGCTGATCCCATCCGGCATGCATCAATTGGATAAACCCGCAGCCTCGCTCTGCAAGTCGGCGAGCCATCAGGCAGTTGTGAGCGAAGGTCCCTGGCTCAGTGACCCCGGGGCCATAAAGATCGAGCGTCTCCTGTGACTCGTCCGATAGATCCGCGAGTTCGGGAACACTTGCCTGCATTCGGAAGCTCATTTCATACTGAGCGATCCTTGTCGCAATCTCAGGGTCTCCCGTCTGTTCCAGCTTGATTTGATTGATGGCTGCAATGTCGTCGAGCCAATCACGTCGCATTTCTCGACTCATACCTTTGGGATTCGAAACATAAAGAACCGGATCACCACTACCTCGCAGCTTGACCCCCTGATACCGACTCGGCAGAAACCCACTACCCCAATAGAAGTCATAGAAAATTTGTCCGCAGGTCGTATCCTTGGTGATGCTGGTCATGACGACAAAGGATGGCAGTTCTTGTGTAGCCGTCCCGAGCCCGTACGACAGCCAAGCTCCAAGCGTTGGGCGACCAGGCATCTCGCCACCGCTGAGATTGAAGTTGATTGCAGGCGCGTGATTCACCTGTTCGGTATGCAGACTTTTAACAAAGCATAGATCGTCGACGACTTTTGCGGTGTGTGGCATAAAATCGCTAACCCAAGCACCTGATTCACCTCGCTGTGAAAAAGGTTCCACCGGAGCGAGCAAAAGCTTGCCGTCCGCGGCGCCGGTCATCGTGCTAAATCGTCGATTCTGAATGTACGAACTCGGAACGGGCTCTTGATGGCGTCTTTGTAGTTCTGGCTTCCAGTCAAAGAGATCAACATGGGTCGGCGCGCCGTTTTGAAATAAATAAATCACACGTTTTGCTTTGGGTGCAAAATGCGGAAGCGATGAGATTCCTCCGAACCGCTGCTCTGCCGCTTTTTTCGAATTACTATCCGAAGGACCACCAGCGGTAATTTGCTCGGCAATCCCATCCTCCTTCAACAAGGTTGCGAGCGCAGCTGCCCCAACGCCAGTGGCAGCGCGACCCAAAACACTGCGTCGATTGATCTCTTGCTGATGTTCGAATAAAGGATTCATCGTTCCTATCGAATTTGGGGGTGCGGTATCGACGCAGTCTATCGGCGGCGAACGTGTTAACGAAAAATCACTCGCGGTTCAACGTTTCATCAAGATTAAGAACTGCCAAACATAGACTGCTCCAAGCGGCAAGCTCGCATGCGTCCAGCGTATCATTTCTTGCCGTCTCACCGACTGCGAGAAAAGCCAAGGCGGATTCTGGTTGCTGCGTAAAACGCTCCCTTGATCGTTGCAGTCCTTGATGAAAAATCTTTCGCTCTTCTTCGCTTGCGTGCCTTGCCAGAACTCGATTCACGATCCGATCAATTCGCTGACTATCTTGATCCATCCCGCCAGCTTGTTCATCACCTTCCAAGGATTGCTGTAGCCCCCATGTGGCAAGTTGCCTTGCGGCTTCAACGTAAATCGTCCCGTTGAGGGTCTGAAGCGCATGGAGCGGAGTATTGGTTCTGCCGGTTCTCACAGTACAAGTTTGTCGCGACGCGTTATCAAAAAACATCGTGGGTGCGATAATGCGCCGCCAAAAAACATACAAACTTCGGCGATAAAGTTTTTC
>JADHOA010000223.1 GCA_016779185.1 Rubripirellula sp. | reverse complement strand
TCTGCTTGACCGTTTGATTGGGTTGCAGCTCCCTGATCTCTTGGAAGGCCACAAGACCTTGACCATTGGTACCCGCATCCGCACTGGTGCTGATGAGTTCCAATCCCGCAGGCAACTGCAACTGAATCCTTACATTTTGGTCGGCCATTGACCCGGTATTGGTCACCGTTACTTCGTACTCGGTTTCCGCACCGATTTCGATGGGACCACCCGGGTTGGCGACCGCAAAAGTAAGTTCCGCGAATCCTTCTACCGTCATCGTTCGCTGTGATGCAATGGAAACGCCTAGATCCCCGTCCGCCTCAATTCGAATCGCCTGCTCTCCGGCCTCCACCGGAAGAAGTGTCAGAGGAACGGTTCCCATTGAGCCTGCAGGCAATTGCGCCAAAGACCAAAAAACGGCATGTCGGTTGGGGTCATAGTAGCCCTCGTTCTCGGTACTGACAAAAGTGAAGCCACGATCAAGGTGGACTGCTATCTCAAGATTCGTTGCGTCTGCGGTCCCTTGATTGGCGACCTGAAGTTCATAGGTTGCAGGCCGCTCAAGGAAGCGCCGGGAGGGACCATTGAGCTGAACCTGTAAATTCGGTGCGATCACCTGGACCGCAACGGTGTGTTCGGTCTCAAGCCCATCATCGGAAACTAAACGAATCGTATTCTCGACCACCCCAGGCTTGACGGCTCTCAATCTCAGGGTCTGACGGCGAATCTCACCGGGTGCAAGAGTACCAAGGGCGTTATCTAACTGCCGCCCCCTAGGATGCTCAAGCCCTTCCGGAACATCCTCTTGCAGAATGACTCCAACCGCCGATCCACTACCAGGATTGGACACCTCGATCTCAATCTCTAGCTGCTGACCGATTAGTACACCGCGTTCCGGAACTCTCTGAACTATTTTCAATTCAGGTTTGGTGCTAAGTGTACGAACGGAGGCGGCGGCCTCGAAACTAACTCGCGCCACACTTCCCAATTCACCTTCCTGTTCGGGAACTAACTGTATCGTGATCGTTCGTTCCTCACCCGCTTGCATCGTGCCAAGCTCCCACAGTAGCAAGCCGCCGACCTGCTTTGCTGCTGGCGTTGCTTCGACAAATCGCATACCTGCAGGGATACGATCGTAAACCTCGACATTCAGTGCCTCGGCAACTCCGACATTTTGAACGTTCACGACAAAGGAGGCTGTTTTACCAACTCGCACCTCTGACGGCGCACGTTTTTGTATCACCACGCTGGGCGACTGAGCCCCCTCAAGTCGACGTTCACCGGGAGCATCCATCGTCGCACTTGCGGCGGCTTGCGAACGCATGTCCGCCACGCCACGCTCGCCACCGAATGTCGAACCGACAGAAACTGCCGATCCTAGTTGAGGAGCAGCGGAAGCAACCTCAAGTGCCGAGTAGGGTGAGGATACATCTGGTATCTCGCCAACAGGACTCTGTTGCACTGGGTTTAACATTTCTGAATTCATGCGATTCTCTACACCCGCTGATAATGCGCTAGCCAACGGCGATTCGTCTCGCAATCCTTCCAAACCGTCCGTAGTCAACGCATTGCCGGCGGCCGTCGCGGGCGTTGTTTGGGCCGTCGCGGGGATACCGCCACCAGAGGATTCAAAAGCCGAACTTGATCCGTCTAGGGCTACGACCTCACCCAACGAATTATTGATTGATGCCACGCCTGATGTGTCACTTTCCCCACCAACTGAGGCACGTAAACCATTACCAACGGGCTGCTGATTCAATTGTGAAACGCTTGGCAGTCGAGCCGAACCGCCAGAGGTGATACCACCTGCGATCGCAGCATCTGTGTTTGTACTGGGTGCTAAGCTGCTAGCGCTGACAGTATTCGCAATGCCACTACCCACACCAGACTCGACGGTTTCCGTTGACGCGGAATCCATCGGCATATCGGACAGCGTAAAACCTAAATCGGCGGGCGACTCACCACCCCGCAGAGCGTTGGATTCTCCTAATTCACCTCGTAGAATATTCCCCGATGTGATCGAGGCTGTTCCGTTCTCTGCGGCGAAAATCGCTTCGACACCTGTTGCTTCCTGTTCAGCTAATGCGACACCGGCATCCAGCACCGACTCACCTGACTCAACATCACCTGATGCCGGTGAGCCAGGATAAGCACCCGTGAGACTCGGAACGGCTAGCAAATTACCGTTCGAGGGCTCATCTCCGTCCGATACACGGTCCGCAGGAAATCGAAAACCTCCGCTAACGGCCGTGTCGCCGGATACGTTCTCCACCTCTGCCTCACCCGTTGGCAGCAGCCAAGAGGTATCGTCGTCAGCGGCTTTTGGAGCGAGGGCGGATGGGGTTCCACCGGCGAACGAAGGCGTATCGGGAAAAGCAGACTCGCTGGAGAAGGCAGTAGCAACACCGCCTTGTTGACCATCTTCTTCATGCTGAACCAACTGCAAGTCACCCACCGAGGCGTCAGATTGACCAACCTCGGGAATCAGGCTTGAGCGCGTCGACGCTAAATTTTTGGGTTCTTGGGTCGACGAGCTAGACTCCATCGGAATCGTTGGTTGCTTTAACCAGCCACTATCAAGTGAATCAGCGGTAAGCTCAGCCCCCAGTGGATTCACTGGCGATTGATCAAGATTTTTTTCCGCGGTCCACTGCGCGACGTTCTCGGGATCGCTCTTTTGCGAAATGATTGCCACATAAGCAGCAAACGCGATTGTCACCACGCCTGCACCCAGACGTACACCAAACGATTTCATGAGTCGCATTCCTTTGCGAAAAATTACGCCAAACACTCTGGCCATCTATCTTTAACAAAAATCGCAAAATAGGGTGAATAGCAAACCGCAACGGTGAACCCACAATGTCTTGCTAGCATCCTGGCCGTTTCAGAGACGTATGAAACCGCTTAAGACACTCTCAGCCAGTCGTCACCCGAGCATAGCAAGTAAGATTGGCCCGAGAAGCAAACACCAACCACCGATGACGATGAGCGAGCCAGAACTTTCTGACGCGGCGCGCATTCGAATCGTCGCAATCGCCCCCATCTCTTCAGGGAACCAAATGCACGCGAGTGGCAAACTTAAAATGACAGCAAACCCCAGACCCGTTCCCCATCCGCCATAAATCCCCGCAACCAGCAAGTAGCCCAAAGCGATTAGTAACGAAGCAATTTGGCTGATCCAAGTTAGTGACACACGATCCTCCAGTTTTGCTAGCGAGCACTCCAGCCGTCTTCATTCTCACTTCGCAACGATCCCACGAGCTTTGCACTCAAATCAAAAGCGTTTCACTTTTCGATCCAAGTTTTGCGTGGGAATTCAAGCTTGACACCCCTGAGTCAACAGAGGCTCAACGATCCAGCGAGATCGCCTCGGCATAGGCAAGTTCACCCGTTCGCCCATCGTAGTACTGGAAAACAACCTGCGGGTGCGGATAGGCCACCAACCGCTTTCCGCCAAGTTTTTGCGGCATGTTAAAGACGTTATTCACTTGTACGACGCAAAAGTGGGGATAGAGCCGTTCGAGCCTTGGAAGATCCGGAAGAATATAACTACTCCATCGAATATCACATTCTCTCGGACCAAATTTAAACTTACCCGTGGCGGGTCGATCACTTTCATCATTCTTAGGAACATGATTGACGCTGTTATGGGGACCGCAGCAGAATTCCCACACATCGTCCGTGATCTTGACCGCAAAACTATTGTGTAAATCACCGGTCATCACAAAGACCTTCTTCCCCAAATCTCCCCAACGCTTGATCAGCATTTCTCTTTCGTCAAAAAATCCCGTCCATGCCTCTTCTTTATTCTCGGCGTCAGCTTCAAAGCCACCGGCTCCGCTATGGGGGATCATGAAGGGGACCGATGAAATCACAAAAAAGAAATCAGCGTCACTGTCCTCCATTGATGAGAGCAACCAATCCCTTTGTGGCTTGCCGAGCATCGAAACCCCCGGCTTTGCCCGATCGCTGACATCATGCATATCGCGATCACCTCGAGTATCTAATAGATAGAACTCACAATTGGCCACCCGAAACTTTCCGTAACTCCGACGCCCGATGGAATAGCTAAGCGAGTCATCATCAACACTGGCTTTCATGTGAAGCCGAAGGGTATTCGCATCGACGACCTCGACGATATCGTAAACGTAAGAGTTTTGATTCCCCTCGTCATTGTCGAAACGCATGTCATTCACACCCGCTTCGGGGGTCCCCCAGTGAACATGCAGGTTTAGCATTTCGGATAGCGGCAGCTTTGTAAAATCGGCGAGCGGGTCGACCAGTAAATCACTACCTGCCTTCATGGCCCCACGTCCAAGATGAATCGGGTGTTCATGCTCCATCGGGTTCGCCCAGCCAAGGTAATCATGCCAAGCATAAGTACCAATGTCGCGAAAAACGGTGCGGCGGTGACGCTTGCCAGCTTCGGAGGCTCCCCAGATATCGTTGACCAACTCATGATCATCAAAAGTAAAATAACTCGGAACGTTTCGATGCCACTGAGACAACTCGTGACCACGACTAAGATAGAGTTTGTAGTTCTCCCAAACTCCTACGACCGACGGCATGATCTCAACCGCTTTTGGGTTCTGCTTCACACCCTGAATCAGACGCCATGCCTCTGACGGATAATCTCGTAATTCTTCGTAGAGCCAATCGCCATTCATGATGTGAAAATGAACCTTTTCTGCCCAATCTCGGTTCATGTGCTCATAAGCCAGCGCCCTATGTCCGCCCCCATGAAGCGGATTCTGATTCGCGCAAGATCCAACTTCGAATCGAAAATTAAAAAGCCCCTCGGGATTCAATTCCGGGTGCATCGATTCCGCGGCGCTCGGTAACGTCCGAAAGGTTCCCGGCAAACCATGCGGGCGGCCATTCACATGGACTTGATAGAAGTATCGAGTGTCTGACTGAAGTTCATCAATGATTAGAACCCCGGTGTTGTCATGGGCCAACGAGGTGGACCCGGCGACACTGACCTTGCTGAGATCGTTTTCATCAACTCCGTAGTGAACGAAAAAATCACCGGGGTCAGAGGTCCTAGCCCAAACCCGAATCGAATTCGCAGTGACCGCGCCGAGCATCGGCCCATGGGTTAAGCGAATCGGATCTCTCGCATCGACAGCAGTGGGTTTCTCGCCGCCTTTTGAATCGCCAGACTCGTCTGCAAGCGTGCCACCGGATCCTACGACCCAAACGCAGAGAAACAGCGAAGCAGCTAAATATCGCGACATAGCAGAAGCCTTTTGGAAATTTCACATTCGAGAGACATCGAGAGTCTAATCGCTGCGACAACACGCTACCACCTATCGCGAGCGACGCAAGATTTCCATCGTCCCCACTTTCAGATCTACCAGGCGATGAAAACAACCAGTGATAAAAACACGGACCGCGGGCGACCGACACTTTTGACTAACCCTATTGGACCGCGTCACCGACACAACCGTCATCACCGGAAAACAGAACGTGAATCGCATAGTTTCTGCACCAAAGCATTACTGCCTGAACCAACAAAACGCTGATAGCTCTCTTCAGAAACGGATTTAACTTCCCGCGACGGTGAACCAACATAGTGGTCCATGACACCATGTCGTTTGATCAAAATGGTTCAGTAACTCAGCCGACTTGGCAACACATCTGAGCGTGCTGTTTGCCAAATCTTCAGGACATGATGTCAATGCATTTTCACGCGTCACATCCCGATCAACCTCCACCGCCTCATCGGCTGGATGCATCGCGGCCACGACGTCGTCAAAGCGTCCCCGCGTCATCTTCGTGGAGTGAGTTATCAGCAGCGCAGGAAGAGTCTGTTTTCCAAGCCCATCAAGGTTTCCAAGCCCATCAAGGCTCACCTTCCCTTTCCACTCTCCTCCAAAAACTCTCCCAACTCCCTGCGTCCACGAACCCTGCGTTAACGAGCTTCGATTCGGTTTTCACCACCAATCACGATGACCCAATCCCTTCCCACCTTCCAAGCTCGACGTTGACGCACGGTTCCTCATCCAGCGTTTTCTCGGTTCCCATTCCAACCTCCACCCTCCTTAACCGAGATTTCGCCAAAGGCATCGCTGTCGCCCTGCCGCTTGACTCCCGAGATCGTGTCGCCCTCCCGCACGCCTCGATCCTCCTCGACAGCGATGCCTTGGACCAAGGAACAGGCCACTCTTCCTCCAATCAAATCGGCCATCTCTTCCACAGCGGACTGCGCGACCGACATCGCAATTCACTTCAACTCCATGTATCGGGTTCAAGCATCGCTGAAAATATCCAAGTGAATGGTTTTGAAATTTCGCTTGCTACTCGTTGGCAAACCGTGATTCATCTCCATCACTCTGGCAATAACGATTCAACTCGAAACGGCGAGACAGTAACCCACCGACTTTTCGCTGCTGCGATCAATACGCACCAACACCTCGGTAAACTCTCACCAAAATTGACGTATCAAGCGATACCAGCCAACGCAAAACTCGCATCAGTCTCGCGCAAAGATCAGTACAACCCGCACGTGGAACAGCGAGATAGATGGACCGAACAGGTGGTCGGGACTTACTTATTCAATCATGCGTCACCCAATCAGGTCCCTGCCATCTACCAAGATAGCCTCTACCCCTCTCCGAATGCTCCCGAAACGGCTAGCTGGAATTCCGCTGTGGAGTTGGTGCTTGGAACTCAGCTTATTGGCTCCATTCAAAAGAGCATGTTAGCGCCTTACCTCTACCCGAAAGCGATTTCACTTCCCTACCAAGCAGAGGAAGTGGAGGTCGCGTCAACTCATTTCGTGACAAGCAATGAACTTGTCTACGCAAATCCAAACACCACTTGCCCCACCAGCGTCGTGGCAGCGAATTGGATCGAGAATTCAATCGTTGTCGGTGATGAACACCTAATCTCGGTCGGCCTATCCAATCCCCTGAATGATACATCGCAACTGCAAAGCATCGTCTCCCCTGAAAAACCTTTGCTCGATTCACAATCAAGCAAACGGAACCAAGGGAAAACCACTGCGACTGAAGCCATTGCACCTTGCATGGAAGCGAAGTCACAATCCATGCGAGCAGGTGAAACCGATCCGCCTGAAATGTCGAGCAGTTCGCAGTCGACTGATACCATCATTCAGCAAAGGGTTGCCGACGCGCGTGTAGCCGAAAGTGTGTCAAGATTTAGAACGCAAGCCGGATACTGCG
>JADHOA010000222.1 GCA_016779185.1 Rubripirellula sp. | reverse complement strand
GGCTTCAGCAACTGGGGCTTCAGCAACTGGGGCTTCAGCAACTGGGGCTTCAGCAACTGGGGCTTCAGCAACTGGGGCTTCAGCAACTGGGGCTTCAGCGGCTTTCGATGCATCATCCTCACCAGTCGCGATCGTAGAGGCATCAACCGATTCGGATTCAGTCTTGGTCGAATCATCGGTCACAGCCACCAAAGAAGACTCCACCTCACTCGATTTGGAGAGTTCAGAGGTAACCGACACGTTCGACGGCTCTGGACTGTCGACAGCTGGTTGGCTTTCTGATTCTTGCTGAGGCTCAACGACTTGGGATTGCTCGCTGGATCCCCCTTCGGCGGTCGCGGCCACCGCAGCAGCGTCTACCTTCGTGTCACCGGATGATGACTCAGCCTTTGCAGCAGCACGCTTTTTCTTTTTCTTTCCTCCGGTTGGCTCATCATCTTCGGCCAAATGAGGATCATGAACTTTGGCTACATGGATCTTTGCGTTGCGAGACAGCCACCGCACTGCAGCGGAAATCACTCGAGGGTCGCCAGCAAGCCGTTCGGCCAACGCCGCATCCAAACCTGCAACCGCATCCTCAGCATTGGTGACACCTTCTAGCTTGGATGCAATTGCCAAAGCGTCTTCAGCATCCCCTTGCTCAGGATTTAGCAAACGGGCAGCAAGCTGAGTCGAGGATGAAACCGTATCGCCCGTCTCCCGCTTGAGCCGACGCCCGAGTCGATTCAACATCCGTAAAGATCGAGAGCTCTTGAGGGCGTTTCCAAGTGCGGGGTCTCGGAGCGTGGTCTGCTCCCACTGATCCATCAGATTGCTTCGCCGCCGTTGGACTTCTTGATCGGCCTGCAGAACACGGAGCAATTCCCAAAGGCTTGACTCACTAACCCCACCTAGCTCATCGCGGCGATACCGCGCCAAGAAAGGCGGAAGAAAGCCTTGCTCCAAAAGTGGAACAGCTAATCTCAAACTCGACACATCACAACGCCCTCTTTGGGCTATTGCATCAAAATCAACGCTCATGACGATTCGTTCTCTAAATGGATCGTCCCAGAACTTCAGGGTACGCGGTGCTTGGGGGAATTCGCGGCACTTCGGTGATCGCGGCATCTAGGTAGACTACCACAATCGAGACCGGTTGATGTGGTTACCGCAAAACTACTGCAGAGTTTAGCAATCCGTCATCATCGCCCCATGCATTTGCACGAACACGGCGATCTGTAAAAACGGACCAAGAAACCCTTTTCGTCTCAGAACAAAGGCTGAACAGAAAAATCGACAAACCCACAATCTGGCTTAAAACAGCAAGTGGACTGATGAAATCATCAAGTCCATTCAGAACCTCAAATCAGCCACCGTGGGCGAGAAACACTGGCAGACACGCCGGATTTCTCTTCTGAAGAGTTTTGTTCTAATGCTACTTTTCCCAAACCGCCTCGGTGAACGAGGGTAAAGGTTCGCCGACATGACAACCGATGCTCTGGTACGTTCGGACAACATGTCTTGCGGCAATCATTGCCAACCGCTCCACCGGCGAGTAGCCAGATGCTTTTAATCCGGCGAGGATAGCGCGGTGCCTAAAAAATGTCAAGCGTCCGAGGTTGAGAGCAAGGGCGTAACTTGGTCGACAACAAAGCCAAAGAGGCTGCAGGGGATGGGAGTCGAACCGCCGACTCCCGTTGCCATGACTGCCCCAACATGACACTACCTAGCCGTCTCGATAAATCGAGACTCACGGAGAACCGTGACCTTGATCTCCCCCGGATAGGTAAGTTCGCTCTCGAATGCCTTGGCAATATCATGGCAAATCGTTGCAGCCTGCTCATCGGTGGTCTTTTCACTGTTAACGATCACCCTTAACTCTCGCCCCGCACTAATCGCAAACGCCTGCTTCACGCCATCGAATCGCTCTGCGATCGACTCCAGTTCCTCCATTCGCTTGACATACCGCTCCAGTGACTCACGTCTTGCACCAGGTCGACTGGCGCTGCAAGCATCTCCGATCGCAACAATCATGGTGTAAGGATGCTCGGTGACGATTTCATCGTGATGCCCAAACGCTGCGTGTACCACCTCAGGACACTCCTTGTGTCGGCGTAGCAGATCGGCACCGATTTTTGGATGCCCGCCTTCCAGTTCGTGATCGGCCGCCTTGCCGATGTCATGAAGCAAACCACAACGTCGAGCAAGATCACCATCCATCCCCAACATCTCAGCAACCAACCCAGAAATGAATGCGACTTCGACGCTGTGCCGGAGAACGTTTTGACTGTAAGAAGTTCGGAAATGGAGACGTCCTAACATCCTCAACACTTTGTCGTTTAATCCAGAGACGTTGACCTCGTCTGCTGCTTCACGACCCTTTTGAAGGATCACCTCTTCGATTTTTTTCTCCATCTCTCCGACCACTTCCTCAATCTTTGCAGGGTGAATCCGACCATCGGCGATTAAAGTGGTCAAAGCCAATCGAGCCACCTCGCGTCGAACCGGATCAAAACCGCTGACGATCACCACTCCGGGTGTGTCGTCAATGATGACATCTACCCCGGTGGCCTTCTCAAAGGCGCGGATATTTCGGCCTTCGCGACCAATGATGCGACCCTTAATATCGTCCGTGGGAACATCAACGGTGCTGGTCGTTGTTTCAGCGGTGTGGGTGGACGCGTAACGCTGGATCGCGGTCAGAAGCATTTCACGACCCTGCTCCTTGACGACTTCAGAAAGACGTCGCTTATGATGGAGTAAAACCGCACCGCGTTGGCTCTCCAATTCACTTTCCAACGCTTGCATCAACTGCTGCGACGCTTCCTGACGATTCATCCCGCTTGCGCGTTCTAAAATTTCGACTTGCTGCTGCAGTGTCTTTTCTAACCTTGATCGCAGATCAGCCAGTTTTTGATTCTGTGTCGCAAGACGGTTTTGGCTCGTCTCAAGACCACGCTGCTGCTTCAGCAAGGAATCTTCCTGATGCTGCAATTGTTCCTCGCGTCGATCCAATTTTTGTTCGCGCTGAGTTTGCGACTTTCGAGCAGAAGCGATCTCTTCTTCGGCACTTGATTTAAGTGAAAGCGCCGACTCTTTGGCTTGAAGCACCAATTGATTACGTTCATTTTCGGCCTGAACACGCGCTGCCTCCAGCAGACGGTCCGACTCTTCCTTCAAACGCGTTTGATATTTTTTTTCGTTTAGCTTGTAGAAAACAAATGCAAGCCCCAGGCCCACGATAAGTGAGACTAGACAGGCTAGCAGCAATGATTGATCCATGAAAAAGGTCCTCGATGGCGAGGACTCGAAAACCACCAAAGGATACGACCGGTTCTTGTATCGGTCGAGCCTTGGCCCAACAAGTGGCACATCCAAGCAGCAGGAACGGTCGTTACTGCAAGCTGAAGTTTGTTTCTATCGAAGGATACCAATCCTCTGCTTTGGGCAAGCATTAGCCGCTCGTTGCTTTCCTGCTTCTCAACCAAACAGTTTGGCGTCCCAGAGAAGTAGGGAGACGGGTTCTCGATCGACGATCGCCTAGAATCCGAAACGGATCGCGTCGCCGATTGAAAGCCCATGATCGGGCGATAAGCGATCTCCGACGCACAAACCCCACCTCGAATGGATGGCATTTTCGTCAGAGAATTGCAAACCATGAAATCAGCCGAAACGCCAAGTTTCGCAAAGATTGACCTGCACGCAATTCGATCACGCAGAGCAGACGAGTTGGCGACAGGATCAGCAACCGATTCGAAGTTAGCTTTTGAAACCCCAAAGAAAGAAACAGTATTCGATAAAAGAGTCTCCTGACCAGTCGATTCACTAGCCATCGGAGAAACCGAAATCAGTCTCCTTAACGGGCGAATCAAAGAGGAAAAGAGATTCCAAACCATAGTTGTTATTATCGTTGCGTTTAGAATTCATTGTTCAATGGCGACCCCTGATTGGAGACAGCCAAATCTCAACACTCTGATCGCAATCGGTGGTTCTGTTGTCCGAAGGTAATTGTCAACTTGATATTTTCTCGTATCGATGGGGAATAAGCCCCACGACAGACCAAAGCGTACCATTTCCGACGGGTGATTCAAACGAGCAGAATGAAAGGCGGCGAGCCTCCCCCGCTCTCAAATCAAAAAACTTCCGAAGAAAACGAGAAAATGAACCCGTAGATTTTTTTTGAAATGCAAAACACTCCCGCTCGACGACACCCCGCCATTTTGATCCGTGATCCTGCTAGCAAGTCCGTTTTCACTCGCCTAAAACAGCGAAACGCCCCTAACTCTCGGTCTAAATCGTTACCCACCTGACCGAAACTCCCGCCTGAGCTTCTTCCTCTCGAACCGAGAATTCGATCATGAACCCCAAACAAGGAGATTGCCGGCAACTTTGGACTCAAATCCTTGATGAAATAGAATCCTGCTGGCCAAGTCTGCGTTGGCGAGATGTCGGAGTTGTGATTGGATGCAGTGGCGGAGCTGATAGCGTCGCGCTGGTTCGAGCAATATGCGAGCTGCAACGAAAGGGAGACACCCAGACCCCCGAAGCACGTGGATTTCTAACGGTTGCCCACTTTAACCACAACCTTCGCGGCGAGGATTCGGACCAAGATGCGATATTCACCGCAGAACTCGCTAAATCACTGAATCTGCGATTTGAGCTAGCAGAGGCAACTGCATCCCAGACCCTGGACTCGAATCGACCCGGCAGCGATCACAACAACCACTCGATTTCTCCTGAACTGGATTCGGACGAAGCGAGTTTGCGCAGCGAGAGAATGCGTTTCCTGATCCGAGTCGCAAAGGAGCAGGGTGCTCGCTACATCGCCCTGGCTCACTCTGCCGATGATAATGCCGAGACCGTCCTTCATCATCTGATGCGAGGTACAGGACCTGCCGGACTATGCGGCATCGGCCATCCACTACCGATTGACGAGGACCTTGTATTGACGCGGCCGCTCATTCAATTACGACGTGGGATAATCCGTCAGGCACTGTCGGAACAAGGCCACAAATGGCGTGAAGACCAATCAAACTTAGACTGTCGATACACACGAAACTGGATTCGAAACCAACTCGTCCCCACCATGGAAACGCAATTCCCTCACGTCGTTGATGCAATTCAAAGGGCAATTGAGATTCAAAAAAGCTGGCGAGAGTGCATTGACCGACTCGCAGACGCCTGGCTCGAAAACCATCTCCATCGTCAACCGCAACTTGCAATCCAAAAAGATCTTGAAGCTGAATCGCCGATTGTGATTGCTGCGATGCAACAACTCTGGTCCCAATCCAACTGGCCTCGACAATCCATGAACCAAGGACACTGGGAGATTCTTGCCGAAATGATCCGTGGCAAGCGAGATAGCCCCTGCACCCTCCCGTCCGGAATCCAAATATCGGCCACGACGAATCAAATCCACATTCAACACCCCAGTATTCAACACCCCAGTATTTAAAACCCCAGTATTCAACACCCCGTTTGACCCACAATTGATCGAATCAGGATCAACAGCAGCTCCAATCGCAAGGAAGCGATTCAAATGGGGAAACACAGGCTGAATACCGAAAAGTTGGTTCATGATTTGCATAAAAAGTTAGTCGGGGCCTGCGTCACTGCCGATCTGACTGGTTTTGCAATGCACCACTGAGCGTTACAACAACCTTAAACGGACCACGATCACCGTCAAAAGCATCGTGGTCTTTGATTGGAGACTTTCAAAGTTGGCGTTCGGGTGATTAAAGTTCCGGTCGGCTAAAGTTCCAGATATCACCAAGGCGATAAATCAGCCCTCGGGGCTAACCCCGTTTGTTCCTCCGCAGCTACTGGTCGTTCCGTGTCAAAAGATCTTTATCAAGTCCTCGGTGTAAGTCGCGATGCGTCCAAGGATGAAATCAAGAAAGCACATCGCAAGTTAGCGCTGAAGTACCATCCCGACAAAAACCCTGATGACAAGGTCGCGAAGGATAACTTCAAGCGTGTTCAGGAGGCGTATGACGTACTTAGCGACGAAGAAAAACGAGCCGCATATGATCGATACGGCGCTGATTTCGAGAAAATACGCGGTGGTGGATTCAACCCTCATGCCGGCGGATTTGAGGGATTAGATCTTGATCAAATCTTTGGACGGGGAGGGAGCCAAACACAGTTTGATGGATTCTCGGATTTCTTTGAGCAACTTGTTGGAGGCGGACGTCAACGTGGAGGAGGACATCCGGGACAACGGCAAGCTCCTCCGAATCGACGTGGAGAAAACATACGCTACGAGATTGAAATTCCGCTTGAAACGGCGGTGAGGGGCGGTGCGACGGAATTTTATCTCGAACAGGAGAAGATTGCGGTCAACATTCCCGCCGGCGTTGATGATGGCTCCAAAATCCGACTCCGTGATCGGGGCCAACCAGGTCGATTTGGTGGTCCACGCGGCGATCTGATCCTCATCATCAAAGTCTCTGCTCACCCTTTTTTCAAACGGCAAAACAAAAACCTAGAACTCACTCTGCCAATCCGCTTCGGCGAAGCAGCATTGGGAGCCAAAATCGATGTCCCAACACCCAATGGGTCGGTGACGCTTTCAATCCCCCCTGGCAGCAGTAGCGGTAAACGGCTTCGTCTCAAAGGGCAGGGCGTTGCTCAAAGAGATGGAACTGCGGGTGATCTCATCGTAACGATTCAAATAAAACTACCCGAGCAACTGGATGACGCCTCTCGCGAGCTAGCCAAACAGTTCGACGAGCGAAATCCTTTATCACCCCGATCGGGACTCTCGTTCTAAACAAAACAAAAACGAGAGCCAAGCAATGAGCGACGATGGATCCCGATAACACGCACTATCCGCCGAAGCAGGTTTCGATATCCGATTCCAGCATTGCCAACAAGGATGAACTTCGATTCGGCAAATCTCAGCGAGTTCTCAGCGGCTTGCGGTTTCGAAAGATCCTACACAAAGGGCGGTGCAAGGCCGACCACCTGCTTGTTCTGTGTGCCATCCCCACCCAAACCGGTGCGAGGCCAAGAATCGGGATCACCATTCCTAAAAAGACGGGTAACGCGGTGGTTCGCAATCACTGGAAACGCTTGATTCGCGAAGCGTTCCGAACACAGCAGCATCAAATACCCAGAGGCTTTGATTTCGTTGTGCGTCCTAAAAAAGGTACCACCGCCGACTCAGCAGCGATCCATCGATCACTGCTGAAACTAG
>JADHOA010000221.1 GCA_016779185.1 Rubripirellula sp. | reverse complement strand
GGTTGAGACATCGTTTTCTCTAAATTCGATCCGGCTTAAGTGCAGGCGATCCTGCTGTTTTTGCCATGCAAAAAGGAAAACGGGCAAGGTAATCGGGAGTGACTCTTTTGAATCGTCGTTGTTGGGCATTTTTTCTGCAGTCGGGTTTGGCCTAAGCGGCGAACCAGTCAGTGCCAAGCGATGGGCGAACGAACCGCAATCGATCATGCCCGCTGGTTATTGCCGCTAGGATCAATCCATCCCAGGAACCCAAAGTTTACCACCACCGCCAGATTCGCCCGGAGGTTGCTGGCCTTGATCGGGTGTCCAGAGTCCCCCAGTCGCAGCACCTGCTCCGCCACTGGGTTCCGCTTGTCTCGATCCGCCTCGTGGTGCGCCATCGGGCCCGATCAGTCCGTAAGACATGAGCATTTGTTGCAATCGTGCCATCACCTCGGGATCATTTCCATAATTGGAGGTGATCGATTCAATTGTCCGCTGGAATCCTTGGGGGTCTCCTGCTGCTAGTCGCAGGCTGACTTCGGTCAGCAAGAGTTGTGCAGTAGGAAGCTGGTTGGCCTCAGCGAACGTTTTCGCTTCAACCAACGCTTCAAGTGCTTTGTCAGTTTGTTTCGCCGTGTTTACCAAGGTCATGTGGGCAAGCATCTTTGCTGGTTGCTGATCCTCGGTAAGTTCCATTGCGATCAACTGCGTTGCAAATCGTCTTGCTGCTGGTGTCGCAGCCACCTGTTGGCATCGCTGTAGTAGGTAAATCAGAGTTTCGGCATCGAGTTTATCACCATGGACCCGATTAAGGTCTTCGTTGGCGATGAGTTCAGCTTCGTCCGATGTTGGATGGAGTTCTGCTGGTGCTGTGAGGTTTGCCAGTCGATAAACCTCTGACATCAGGGTGTCGCTCTTGGAAACGATTTCGTCGTACTGCTCAATCAGCCGTACCGCGACAGTTCGTTCGAATACTAAGGTCTCGTCATTCGCTGTTTCCGTGAGTGTTTTACCACCTAAGAACGGGATTTCTGTATTCACAATCCGATCTGCCAAGCGAGCTACCATTAAATCCGCTTGCAAGGTCTCCGCTTCGGACTGCTTGGCTTTAAATGGGATGATCGCGACTTGTGGCTGGCACGCGGCAAGAAGCGGTAGCGGATCACTATCGCTTTCTTGGAGTTCAATACCTGGAACCAATTCGGCCAAACGATCTTTCACTTCTTGAAGATGTCGCGGTCTGACGTCGTGGACTTCAATTCTTGCATCGCGATCCGTCTGCTTGCCGTAAACAAATACCAATGCAATCGCTTCGGGAACGTCATCGATCGGTGGTAGTTGATCAAGCGAATCCGGTTTGTCGCGATCGAGGATCTGGAATCCAGCCCTCGGTGGTACTTCGTCATCGGTCATGCGAAGCGAGCCAAGCATATTTGGGGGAAGCGCAGTGAAGCGGGAATTCGCCATCAGGCTCAATTCAACTTCTTCTGCGTTGTTGATCGGTCCTTCCATCTGCTTGACAGCGATCGATAAATCCGGTGACCTTGGATCGACGAGTGCCGAAAGGGCGCGACTTTGAACTCGCTGTTCTTGATCGAGAGATTCACAAGTCGATAGTTTCTTGAACAGTGTTGACTGAGCGTCGGTGTCACCTCGCCAGATTGCGCACATCAGCAGGCCCGAAAGTACCGCTGGCTCGTTAGGCAGAGTGCGTTGAAGTGATTGGAATTTGGATTCCGCAAGATCGATTTTTTGGTTTTCGAGCAGTGATGTTGCTTCGTCATATCGCTCAGCCCATTCAACGTCATCCGGACGAGGGATAAGAGTCGGAGTTGCTTTGATCAGCTGATTGATTGTCGGCGAAGTGTTGAGTTGCTGCAAAACAGAGATCGCAGCCTGTCCACCTTGGTAGCCAGTCGTCATCATTGCTAAGGCTGCGTAAACTCGAGATGTCAGAAAGACACCTCGCTGTGCAAGCATGTATGCGAGGGCAGACGAGACGTCCAGAACGAAAGCGTCGACATCTCGACCGCTTTCTGTGAGCGCGTTGAGCATTGATTCGGTGGCTGGTTCCACTTGCCCTCGAAAGAGATTCGCTGCAGCACGCTGGGTCAAAGCAAGCGGGTTGCTGGGTTGTAGGCGGATGAAGCGGTCTGCGTTTTCGTTGAGCGTTTCGTACTCACGAAGATCAAGCAGCAGGCGACCCCTGATCGCCAGCGCCCAAGCGGCGTCCGGATGGGTTTGCAACACTTCCGAAAGCCGGTCGAGTGCGGGGACAATTTGGCCACCATTGACCATGTTCACCACGCGGTCCATCTCATCGATTGATTCTTTGCATTTGCAGAATTTAATTTTTTTTCCGCTGCCGCATGGACATACGGCATATTTATCGACTGACATCAGGTCGTATCGCTCAAAGTGTGATAAAACGAGCCTCTCTCTTTGGGCTCTCTCAGTCGCGAATTTACCATGTTAGGGCGGCACCCCCATACCCCCTGTTGGCGATACCGATCGTTTTCATGCAGAGATTGTGTTTCTTTGGTGTTTGGAGTCTTAGGATCGGCGTTTTTGGATGATCTCTGCCCATCGGGCGCGTCAGCTAAGCTAGATCTACCTCTAAAACCATTGGATCCAGACCGTCTAGAACCAACAAGATAGGATCCGGCTATCACGTCACTTGACTCTAAAACGCCGCTGCCGTTTTACCGGGTGTTGACCGCCGTGTTGGGTCGAAGAGTCTTGTAAAGTGGGGACGCAGGCGGTAGGTCGCGGCGTCCATGCAGCGTGATTTGATCGAGCTCGCGGTAACGAATATCAACCAGTTCCACGATTTCTTGGAACATTTGCTGAACCCATTGGTCCGTCTTCACAGTGGCTAATTCCTCCGAGGGTTTTTGGTCACCGCTGAGTTGGATTTCCTCTCGATTTCCCTGACGTAGTATGGTTGCGAAACGCTTTTCCATGGCCGGGTCGGTGGATAATTGAACGTGATCGAATTCGTGGAGCACTAACGGGCTATCCCAAAAATCATCAAGCTCCGGCAATCGGCGAAACCAGATGGTATGAATCGGTTTCCACGACTGAAGGCGAGCCCGCATCTCGATGGTCATGGTGCGTGTCAGCGGGTTCCAGTTCCAGGTGGTCTGACGCGCAAACCGAAATTCGACTCGATACGTCGTGATTGCTGAGAGGCGGTTTTCGGTTGCTACTGAGCGATCGTTTGTTTGTTTTTGTGATTGAAGTGCATTCCTCATTTCTGTCGGTAGTTCAGGCAGAGTTTGTAGGCCCACTGATTCTAGGTGTTCAGTGCCGAAGACGAAACGAACCTGTCCCTCTCTTGATAACGTCTTTAATTCCGTTGGTGACTCCGGTAGTCGATCCAGAGACAGAGGTGTCTGCGCAACAAGGTTTGGGGCAGTTATTGCGGTAGAAAGAATCAAGGATAAGGTTCTAAGCAAAAGGGTGCTGAACGCCCATCGTTTCCTGATGTTTTCGGAATTCCAAACTGGCAATAGCGGGTCGTTCAATCGACCCAGTCTTCGCGTATGTTTTTTGCATACACGATACGCAAGCTTACGACTGACCCACCGATCCTGCCGTCTGTTCAATAAAGCAGCGAGTGTGCTCGAGAAGTTGTTCATACGAAAGAGCCTCGACATCTTCACCAATCAGTTCGACTTCGAGTGGACCCTCGTAATTATATTCCAACAAGACGCGAAGGATGTGTTGGAGTGGAACCGATCCATTTCCCAAAAGGCATCGATTCATTTCGCCTAATGGTGAATGCCTCGCGTCACCGAGTTGAACCAAATGTAAGTGTGGAATGATGTCGGGTAGCCACGGAAGGACCTCTGGGTCAAGTCCAAGATGGTAGGTGTCGAGAGCGATGCCAAGTTGAGGACTTCCGACGATCTCAATAATTTCTAGTGTCGATCTCAGGTCATTGACGAAAGACCACTCGTCACCACATCCGGGATGAAACGGCTCAATTGACAGTCGAACACCGTGATCTTCAGCCGCTGGAGCGATCTCCGTCAACGCGTCGCAAAAGGTTCGCCTTGCATGATTGCGAATGTGGTTGTTTCGTCCTCCGGCGAGGACAATCAGTGAATCGACTCCTAGTTCTGCCGCCTCTCGAATCGCTTGAAGGCCGTCGGCTACAGCGTCAGTGTATCTCCGCCCATCACTGCCAGTGAAACCACCCACCCAAGAGAGCGAAGTTGGTTCCAATTCGAATTCCGCGAGTAGTTCAATCGCGCGATCCAATCCAAAGTCTTCAAGCTTGGGGCGATAGATTCCAATCCCCGAAAATCCATGTCGATGGTACGCTTCGGCATCCTCTTCGAAGCTCCAACGCAGCGTTGAAAGCTGATTCATGGACACCGTATTCATCGGATCTTATGCTCTTGTAACGCGTGGCTTTTGTGAGGTTCGAAAATTTTCGTGCTAGATTTGATGGGATGGATGCGGGAACGCGATTCAATCCCGAGTTCAATGATTTGCGATGAAAATCACTGCAGCCAACCAATTCGTCCGGATTCTGCTCTGCTCATCCGGTTTCTGCTACGGGTGAAAGATACCGATCTGCGTGCCAAATCCAAAGATCAGTTCCCGTGAAACTGAGGGTGAGAAACTGGATCATAGCGAGGGCTTTCAAACCAAGTTAGGAATGAAACGGTGCACGATTCGCGGGGCTGCCTTGCAGCTTGGAATGAACCAAGGAGCTATTGGTTAGCACTTCACCGATGAAGATTGAATGTGTCGGCGAGAAGCATGTTTGTTGAGTCGTTCGCCTGTCAGCTGACTTTTGTCAAGCGTTATCACTTCTTGAGTGCAATTGCGAATCTGGATATTGAAAAGAATCCTTCGAGTGGACGGCTACTCCACGTGCGGAAGACGTCGACCTTGTTTCTGGGCAAGTTCAAGTTGCTCATCGAGTTCGGACTGAGAGAGTGGGACAATTTTGATCGTCATCAAAGAATGCGGGTCTAGCTGCCGGTTCGTCCGGTTATTCACCAATGATTCCACTTCTTCCTCCAACGCATCGATCCACGCTGGCACATCAAGTCCCACGCCAGTTGGATGCTGTGTGAGGATCTCTGATTCTTGTTCAAGCAATTCAAAGGCGGTGCTGGGACTATTGCTTTCGGCATCTTGCATGGCCGGACCAACCAAGGCTCGCATGCGATCGATCGTCATCGGCTGTACGAATCGTTCCTGAATTCGATCGGCAACGGTCGGCATCCGCATTGCATAATTTGATTGTAGGTCCTTGAGGCGTTTGACGTAGATATCGGCTTCGGAGCTGATTCGTTCACTAAGACTTCGGCGCCAAACCGCAGCGGATTCTTGTAGGCCTGATCGTACCAGAACTTCATGAGCCCACATGACCGGTTTAAGATTCCATGCGATGCGTTCGTAGCGAACTCGCAATCGAAGGAAATCCAAGAACATGTAGACCAAATCACCCCGATCGCTTTGTGTGGTCGTGCTGTTGTAATCAAGGTACTCGGTGTGATGATCGATTAAGGATTCGTAAACCAATGTCATCCATCGTTCGGCTTCTTGAACCGTGATCACACCATTTTCTAAATCTTCGAAGAGACGGGTTTGGGTGAGGTGATCGTCGCCGTCCACCATTGCTCGTTGTAGCCAAGGGCCGACACCTTGGTGCAGGATCGCTCGCACATTGCCGAGCTGTAAAAACATCTGAGTAAAAATGGGGTCCCCATACTTTTTGATAAATTCAACAAGCTGTTGCCATTTTTGTGGATGAGAAACCATTTCTAATGGAGATAGTCGAAGCGTTTGGCTGTGGGCCAGCCAGCTCGCAAGCATCGTTTCCGTCAATCGCTCCAGCTGCGGTATCAACACTTCCGCGATCGCATTTTGATCAGGCTTGGTTCCTGAATTGCTGTCACTAGCCCGCGCCGACTCAACTAATGCCGCGACGAGCGAACGATGTCCCGATCGGAATAGAGAATCAAATTCAGTGACCGCGCCAATCCCGATCGGGTTGCTCTGTTCCATTTCTCGAGCGGTTTCAATAAGCCGACAGGTCTCCGCAATCAAGCCTCGCCTTGGCAGCCACTGCAAGAGATGTCTTAGTACTCGCTGCCGTAGTCGAGCGAGGTAAATCTTGACGGGGTCACCGCCACGGGCGAGCGGAATGTAAAGTAGGCTCTTGTCGTGGAGTGCGTCGATGAACTGCGGGAACAGTGCATGGATTTCGTCTGGCTTGCAGGCAATGATCGCGCCGAAAAGTCGAATTGCGTGTAGATCATCCTCCGCTAGTTCTGCATCACTCAGCCACGCATCGGGGTCATCGGTAAGGCTGAGGATTGCACCATCAATGAGGCGTCTCGCATCAGACATTTCAACAGCAGTACCGATGATTCTTTCCATCAAAGAATCTCTTAGCACCCGCCTTCGATCATAGCTCCGCATCGAATCTTTATCACTGCCGGCGGGGGCGACAAGATGCTCTCGTACTGATGCAAGCAGTTCCAAGAGTCCGATTCGATTCTCTTTCGCTCTCTTGGACCACGCCTCTAGCGATTCGCGTCGATCGTTCAGGGTTGAAGCATCGTGATCTGACACCGCGATGTCCGCAGCGACCGCCCACATCTTCGCTAGCGACTGCATAAAGCTGAGGTGTTCGGTCAATCTTTTCGATTCTGCTTCCAGTGCGTCTTGGCCAGTATCATCTCCGAATTCGAAGATGGCTCCATCGTTGCCATCATCGGTTGTGTCGTTATAGGTCACATCTTCGTAGGCCGCGCTATAAAGGTCGTCCGATTCATCGGCCTCGTGAAGTTCCTGCTCCCAGTCTCGGTTGGATGGCTTTGCCGGTTGATCACCAAGCTGAAACAGGGGCGCTGTCCAGAATTCCTCGGCGTTTGCCTCAAAGTAATCAAACAGCCGTCTTACCTGTGTCCAAATTGATTTCACACTTTGGTCGGTAGGCGTACGATCCGGAGATGAATCAGGTGTATCTGCTGTCGCTGAATCTCTGGGTTCTTGACCTGAGTCAATTTGATTCGTTGCAACGATCGTAGTTTCCGACGCTTGTTCCGAGAAGCGTTGGCGATTCCAGTGACTTCGAAGTTTTAGAAGCCATTGTTCAGACAACTTTGGCAACGAGCTTTCGCCGAGACGAAGTCCAATGCGCTCGGCTTGTCCAAGCCAGTGCACCAGTAACGCCATGGCGGGGACAAAGTCTTTTCTCTCA
>JADHOA010000220.1 GCA_016779185.1 Rubripirellula sp. | reverse complement strand
TCATTGCTGTTGCCGGGATTGGCATCATTAGCGTCCAGGCCGCAAGCAGCCCAAGCGAATCAAGGTGAACAGCCAACGGTTCAACGATTTGTCGGAATTGCAAATCTTCTGGGCTTCCAGCAAAAACATTGGTTCCCCAAAAGTGAAGGACGCACCTACGAAGGCACTCGTCTTCTTGAACCGCTCGACTCACAAAGAGATCGATTCACGCTCTACCGCGGACTCGATCATGGACTACGTGGCGGTCACTTCGCGGTCCACACATTCCTTTCCGGCGTATTGCACCACGAGTCCAAAAATCGCAAAGATCGCAACGTGACGTTGGATCAATATTTGGCAGAAGCGATCGGTGGCGATACACGTTATGGCTCGATTGCTGTTGGCTCTGAAGGAGGGATTCACGGAGGATGCCAACTCTCTTGGACGCGTTCCGGTGTTCGAGTGCCTCCGATCACAGAACCTGAAGCGTTATTCGACCACTTATTTGTGAATGACCCCGAAAGCGATCGCCAAAAACGCAAACGCAACAGCGAACTTCAAGCCTCCATCCTTGACTCAGTTTTGGAAGAAGCGGGCGATCTGTCACGTCGAGTGAACCAAGAAGATCAAGATAAACTAGACGAATACTTTAGCTCAGTTCGAGACGTTGAAAAGAAAATACAACTTAGAAAACGATGGGCTGACCAACCGAAACCTGATGCACCATTTGACCGCCCCACAAATCGAAACACGGTCGATGACCTTCCGATCATGTACGAACTGATTGCGTTGGCACTGCAAACACATTCAACTCGCATCGCGACACTTGAAATTGGCGGAAGTTTCTTGCCGCAGAACCTCGGGATTGATAAGTCGTACCACAGCCTCTCACATCACGGCAATGATGACGAAACAGTTGACTTGCTGGTAAAACTCGAAACCTATCAGATTCAACAGTTTGCAAAGTTCCTGGATCGACTAGCCAAGATGCAAGAAGGTGAGAAAACGGTTCTCGACTCGACTGCAATCATTTTTGGAAGTGGTATGGGGAACGGTAGTTCACATACCAATAGCGATCTACCCATTGTGCTGGCCGGCGCTGGCTACCAAACAGGTGACTACCGCGTCACCCCCGGAAATGGACTGAACAAGATCCCGCTTTGCAATCTGTTTGTCGACATCGCACAAAAGGCTGGGGTAGACAGCGATCAATTTGGAATCAGCACGGGCAGTTACGCCTAGACCAAAGTGACGCGACAGCACTCACTAAAATCTGCATCCGTTCAGGACGCAGTCGCAGTCCCCTAGTCATCAATGGAAACGCTTTAAAATTACGAACGAGGTTTTTGTGAAGCGATTTCTTTTCACCCAGTGGTCTTGTTTCGTACAGGGTTCTTGTTTCGTACAGGGTTCTTGTTTCGTACAGGGTTCTTGTTTCGTACAGGGTTCTTGTTTCGTACAGGGTTCTTGTTTCGTACAGGGATTTCACCCACGCGTGGTGTTACAAGGTGCGTTTGTTGCTGCCGCAGTTTTATTATGCAGTTGTTGCGGTTTGGCTTCAGCCGATATTTTGCCGGCGGAACATGCCGATGCCGGCGAATCAGGGCCTGCTGGAGAGCCTGTCAATGGAATCGACTCAAGTGCACAACTTACAAAGTTCTTGGGTCGATACTGCATCGATTGCCACAACCAAAACACGAGCGAAGGCGAACGCACTTTTGACGATCTCGAGCTACCGCTGAGCGACGTGGACTCCGTCATTCGCGTGGATGAAATTGTCGACCATCTCGTCCTTCGGACGATGCCTCCCCAAGAAGCAGATCAACCAAGCGATCAAGAGCGGATTACGTTGATTGAGTTGCTGCAAAATGAAATTGCGCTGGCGAGATCATCAATCCGCGATACCGCAGGCAAAACGATTATGCGTCGTTTATCGAATCGCGAGTACGAGAATACCCTGCGCGCATTATTTGGCAGACGAGTCGATACGCTTGGACTAACACTGGATTTCCCAAAAGAAAACACTAGCCAACACATCGATACGATTGGCGGATCATTAGTCACGTCAGGCTTTTTACTTGATCAATACTTTCAGGCCGCCTCACGTTTAATCGATATGCGACTTGGTTCACCAATCATCGAACCGCAAGACTGGCATTTCAAAGATCATTTCGTCCAGTATGAAGAGCTGACGGGGTCTCACAAAAGCGTGTTTAATTTCGACTATCTATGTCTTTACGAGCAACCCAACACCGACACACGGCAGGGTGGATACGGACACATCGAAGATTTTTTAGAAGGTGTTCCTGCATCGGGAATTTATCGTATCGAGGTGCTAGCTCAGGCGATGCACCGTGACACCCATTACGATCCCAAGATTTTCCGCATCGACTTTTCAGAGCCATTCCAATTGGGTGTTGTTCCCGGCGATGTGCGACGTGGGCATATTCACTATCCCCAAACGATTGAACCCGTTTTAGGCGTTCAATTGGTTCCCGATGAAAACCAAGAATGGTTGAGATTTGAAGTTTGGCTTGAGGCGGGGCAAACGCCGCGTTTTATTTTTCCTAATGGACCGTATGAATCACGTGCCTCGGTGATTGACACCAATCGTCGGTACAAAGACGAATTCAAAAACCCACAAGAAGGCGTGAGTCGATCAACACTACTTCGCGAAGGATCGCTCCCACATATTCGAATTGACGAAATCAAAATTCACGGACCTATCCTGGAACCGGACGGGAGAAAAGAGGAGATCACGGTATTTGGTAAAGACGGATTTGACGCTGACGCGGCAGTGGAGCAGCTATTTGAATTCGCGCAGCGAGCTTACCGACGTCCCTTGAACGCACTTGATCAGGAGCGAATTCAAGGCTTTTATGCCGTTAGGTTAGCAGCGGGTGAATCGCCACGAACCGCAGCCCTCAATACCTTGAAACGAATCCTCTGCTCACCCTCTTTCTTGTACTTGGCAGAAATCACCGATGAACAAGAAATCGAACTGAACCCCTACGACCTTGCAAGCCGACTCTCTTATTCGCTTTGGTCAGAACCGCCGGACAGAATCTTGTTAGAGGCGGCGAAAACAGGCGAGCTAAAGACGAAAGAACAACTTACGGCGCAGATAGATCGCTTGTTATCAGATGACCGATCCGAAAGCTTTTACCAAGGATTTTTAGACAGCTGGCTGAATCTTCGAAGTCTTGGCGACCTTCCTCCGCCAAGAAAGTTTGCAACGGAATATTATTTCGAGAACTTGCCGCCCCTGATGAAAAAGGAAACACAACTTTTCGTTCGCAACCTGATCGAGGATGACCGCCCCGTAAGGGAATTACTGCTGGCCGACTACACGTTTGCGAACAAAACGCTGGCGAAACTCTATGGTCTGCCTGAAAAGGATGAACTGCGTCTGGAGGATGGATTCCAAAAGATAGTTCTCAGCGGAAACAAATCTCGAGGCGGATTATTGGCAATGGCAAGTGTTCTCACTGTCAGCGCCAACGGCGTCGACACCTCGCCGGTAACGAGAGGCGCATGGATCCTTGAAAACATCCTCGGCACACCACCTCCACCTCCTCCCGATGAAGTCCCTTCGATCGACAGCGACACATCGAACGCAAAAACCATCCGCGAGAAACTGGCGCTGCACCGCAGCGATGCGGCATGCAACGTCTGCCATCGCAAGATCGACCCGCTAGGATTTCCTCTCGAGCACTTTGATCCGGTCGGCAGATGGAGACAAAAATATCCGAGCCAGGGCGGATCCGAAGAGAGACAAGAGATCGATCCGTCTGGTGAATTATTAACCGGCGAGATCTTCGCAGACTACCAAGAGTTTCGACGCATACTAGCTGACACTCATAATCGCGACCTGACGAGCTGCCTTGCTCGAAAGCTACTGGAGTACTCGACGGGGCGGCACATGGAACGCGCCGACGAGTACATGATCGATGAGATTGTTGACACGATCGAACAACACAACCTCGGAATGGGTGGACTTCTTCGAGAGTGCTTGACCAGTCAGATTTTTAGGAATCGCTAGCAGGTTGTCTTTACTTGCTCATGCGTGCTAGCGATGAATGACACGCGGTGCCATGGAAAACCGCCTAGGTTGGAACACTTTCCTCGATTAGATGCCGGGTCAACTCACTCGCTTTCTCGCAACCGACTTGCTCCATCACCTGCTGCAATTGTTTTTTGAGCATTTCGAACGTGTGATGACCGCCATATTTGCCCAGCGCACAAACTCCCAACATTGGCGTTCGTCCCATGAACGCAAAATCGGCACCACAGGCTAAACATGCAGCGATGTCGGCGCCACTGTACATCCCACCGTCGATCATCACTTTTAACTTGCTCGAAAACTCAGGAACCAAGCGGTGCATCGGAACGATCGTGCTCTGTCCGCGATCTAACTGACGTCCACCGTGATTGGAAACAATCAATCCATCAAGTCCATGCTTCACTGCAATCTCAGCGTCGTCAGGATTTACGATACCTTTGACAACTAAATTGCCCTTCCACTTCTCACGAATCGCGGCGATTTTAGTTTCGGTTAATCGCCCAGAAAACGTCTTGTTCATAAACAATCCCAAGTGCTTCATATTCAAACCCTTGGGGATATACGGCTTCATCGTGCGAAACTCAGGTTTTCCAGCAATCAATTGTCCCATAGCCCACGCGGGACTCATAAACATTTGCAAGATGTTGCGAGGGGTCATTCGCGGCGGAATTGAAAGCCCGTTTCGTATCTCTTTCGGACGATAAGCGAACGTTGGTGTGTCCGCCAAAATTACAAGCGTTCGACAACCTGACTCCCAAGCACGTTCAAGAATTTTGTCGCGAAGCACATCTTCTGCGGGGTGATACAGCTGAAACCAGAATCTTCCGTTCGTGATCCCCGCAATCTCCTCGATACTCGCGGTGCTCACCGTTGACAGCGTGAACGGCAAGTTGTGATCAACAGCCGCCTTGGCTAGATACTGACATGCCTTAGGCCACATGAGGCCCTGAAGCCCTACCGGCGCGACACCAAACGGAGCATCATAGGTTTCACCGAACAACTCAGTCGTCTGATCCGCCCCAGCAAAGTCACGCAGGTACCAAGGTTTGAGTTGGACCTGCCGAATGTCACTGGAGTTTCGGGCTAGATTAACTTCCGAGAAACACCCAGCCGCTAAGTAATCGTAAGCAAAACCTGGCATCCGTTTTTTTGCTTTGGCACGAAGATAATCGACCGAGGAATATTCAGAATTAAAGTGAGAATCCATAGGGAAATTTCATTCACAGACAGTGTGATGCGATGGGAGATTTAAACTCAGACGACCAAATCATTGATTCAGTCCGAACGTATCATAAACCACGTAGCGCGAATCAACCATCGCTGATCAAAGCATTCATCGACTCCGCAAGAAACCAATCTTCGCAGCTTAGACATTATCATGACCAATGGAATCATCGCCTATATTCACCGATCCTAAGTGCGCGTCACCCGGTATGCAGGCTTCGACTGAAGCGGACCGATCAAGGCTCGGACCCCAAAAATTGCAACGGCCCCACACGAGCAGCAAATTGCAGATTAGCCCGTAAAGGCCGGCGTGGATTCCCAAAAGTTTCGAGTAGCCTAGGACCACCAATGAAAGGGAAACCGTAAGCCCGACAAGTAAACCAAGAAAGACAGACTTTCCATCAAGTCCTTTCCACCATAACCCCAGCATAAAAGCGGGCGTAAGCTGCACCAACAGATCCAACTTGCGATCAAGCATCGTGACGAGGGTTGTCTCTCTCAAGAGAATGGCGCCGGTGACGCCGCCCGCCACGCACAACCAAGAACAATAGTTCCCAAATCGCAACATCTGTCCTTCCGTGGCAAATGGCCTCGAGCTCGCGTACCAGTCTTTCGTTAGCATGGACGAAATGGATAAGACAACGGAATCCGCTGTGGACATGATGGCAGCAAGAATTGCCGCAAATAACACCACAACCAACCAGCGTCCTAGCAATGAATCTTGTTGTACTTCACGACATAGAATGGTCAGGAGCGAATCGGACTGGTCACTGGGAAGTTCTGGAAAATAAGCTCGCCCCATCATCCCCGCCAAGAGAGATACAGTCGTCGTAATTAAGGGCAAGAACGCCATTACCGCGAGGCTTAGACGTAAGGTTCTGGAATTTCTTGCGCAGTAAATCCGCTGAATAGCTTGTGGGTAAAGCGAACATCCTAGCCCGACGATCACAAGGTAACTTACCCATTCAGCGATGCCTTTCCATGTGGGCGGCTGCAAGGTTTCGGGCGAGTGTACCTCAAGTCGCTGCATCGCTAGCTCGAGGGAACCAAATCGACTGAATATCAAGTACAAAACCGAGACGAAACCGAACATAAGAATGCCTCCCTGTATGGCATCCGTCCAAGCAACCGCGCGAAATCCGCCGAGTGTTTCATAGACCAACATGATCGCAGCCAAAAAGATGACCCCGCTGCAATATGCCGTGATTGCATGTTGAGGGAATAGCCCTTCAACCGCCTTACCCATTGCCATCATCTGAGCAAGCAGGAAATTGGCAATCGCAACAATCATCACACCGGAGGCGGCAAACGTGAGCGGCTTATACCGAAACCGATGCTCTAAAAAATCTCCCGGAGTGATGAACGAGAACTTGCGGCTCAAAGCAAACAGTCTTGGCGCAAAACACAAATATGCCACTACGATGGCGGTCATAAACTGAACACTAACCGTCCATGAAAGTCCAACGCGATAAGTCTTTCCCGTGAAGCCAAACAGCGTGTTCCCACTGTACTGCGTTGCGTAAAGGGTCAAGATAAGCACGAACAGACCGGTACCGTTCCCACCGAGATAAAAATCTGCAAGCGTATTCGCGCGTCGAGAACGCCAGCCCGCCAACCCGATCAACAAAAGAAACATCAGGTACGCACCAATGACTACAACTTCCGCCCAGCCGAGTGGCTGACTTGGATCATTCATCGATCTATCCCATCAATACCCGTCGCAGGATCAATACCCATACCCGCCGATGGGTCACCACCGCTTCGCTGATTACCGTTTTGCGCCATGAGATCCAAGGGACGAGACTTGAAACTCACGTCTTCTCGAACGCCGTCCCTTGAAAACGTCTCTTCAAGGTCCGTCTCATCAAGATCCCAGGGCGCTCGAAGCACGAACACACAGAAAGTCGACGTCAGAGCAGAGCCGATTAAACACGCTAACACCCAAACAG
>JADHOA010000219.1 GCA_016779185.1 Rubripirellula sp. | reverse complement strand
CGGTTCTCGCGCTTGGAACTTTGACACATGCACAGGGTCTCCGACTCCGCCGCGTCCGATTACGCCTCGCCCTTGGCGGCGCATCCGATTTTGCCTTCTCCCTGACAGAACGGGATCGGCACGCGAGAGCTTTGATTTCGGAGCTCAATGACTGGCCTGCGCCACCTCGCACCGATGCTACACCCACAATGTTGCCATCGTCAGCGTACGGCTTGAGGCCAGAGCTACTGGCTAAGTTTTCTCTGTAAGACTCTTTCATTCTCTTTTCCAAGCCGGTTTATCCCGGCGCTTTCTCGGTCAACAAATTACGACACAAATGAATGAATATGTTGACTGACACCGCCATGCTCCGACACAACCAACCACAATCATCAAACCAACGACCACCTTGTTTTAACGATCTCTGGGACATCCCCATGTGATTGTTATGCAGCCCAACCGGGAGCTCATTTTCCCAGATCCCGTTACGATCGGCTTAAACTAAAATCGGGCAAGCGTCTTCTTGCTACTCAGATTTCGGGAGGACGATATTGCCCTCAGGTGTCGTCGCACGAAACGCAAAATTCCATGCACCGCGAGTAACACCAACTCGGTTGGTCAACCAGACCTGCACTTCGTTTGTGCCCTTGCGAAGCTTGACCTTCACAGTTTTTGAGCGGATGTAGGGCTGAGAGCCGAGGTCAATCGGTGGTTCATCGTTAATGATGAGAATCAAGTGGTCATCCCAGGCCAGCCGGACATCAACGGTCATGTCCGTCGGAGATTCCAGTTTGCTATAGGCAACCGCCCATCCATCCATTGTGGGAGAATTGGCGTTAGACACCTTGGGACGTAAGACGTGATTAAACTCAACGAACCCTCGGATGGAACTGCGTTTTTTCCAGGCACGGTCGATGAACGGCTTTTCGGGGTCAAACCTGCCATCGTTTTTTGGCAAGGGCTCTACTTTCCCGAACGGCCCCGCCAGCCACCACGAACCGCAATCCGGCAAGGGAATGTCATACTCACCTCGGAGGATTTTGGTTTGCGGCAAACGCTGTTTGAGCGGCGGCATTTTGAAATATGGTCTAACAGGCTTCTCGGAATACCAGTACACAGTTGATGAAACATCATGCGCTCGCGCGCCAAACCGAAGGTGCAATGATTCGTAGAAGTGAATCTCGTCATTGGCAAAAAAGCGATATCCAACCAGTTTCTGGCGATCCCCAGTCGAATCTTTTTGAATGTAGTAGGGCATGTCCGAAAAAAGGAAGGTTTGCGCCGCGTAATCGGCGCCTCCGTGAGACGCTCCGAACACATCTTCGCCGCCAATGCCGCGCAGGAACGACGGATGTTCGCCCATGCCATCAATATAGATATTGTCCGCGCCACCATGACTCCATCGCATCTTGTGCCGACTTTCTAGCATATCAACAGCGTAAACAAACCCAATCAACCTGCCCGGTCCATCCGCATCAGCGATGATATAGTCATCCGCCAAATCCTTTACCGGAGCCTCCCGGCGCCAACGTGCCCGAAATCGCATTTTCTCGGTCAATTGCTGGCCGGGGTATTCGTGCCAGTCAACCATCAAATAAACAATACAGCCCTCAGGTGATTCAATCTCAAATCGTGCGCTCTTGGCGAAGGGCATCGGAATGGAACACGTCATCCCCAGTTTGGGCTTTACAGCGAGAAAAGGGGTATTGATCTGATAGTTCTTACCCGGTTGGGTCAAATTGTGCATGAGGCCGAAAAAATCAGGCAGCGGGGCCTCGACGGACGGGATCGTTTCGCCGTCGAAGTAAATTCGTAGAATGTCCTTTCGACTGATGAAATTCCCGGTTACCCAAATGCGACGAATGCATCCCGGACCTGTTAGCAGACCAAACCTTCGCTTACCCTTGAATTCACTTCGTTCACTGATGCGGCGAGAAACCGGTCGGTCGGGAAGATTCAAACGACAGGTCGTTAACGTCTCTCTAGATGCTTGAGGCGAATCGACTCCGGAACATACAACGGGCATTGAAATCAACAGCAAGAGCGGGCAAGTGAACCTGAACTTCGTTGTTGGCTTCGTTTTCTTGTTAATCATTTGTTTTTGCTAAGGCTGAGTCGTCAGTCAAAAGTACTGGGCACGCTTATCTTACTACATTCGCCAATGTCGCTGCGTTTGTGAACTAACCGAACTCTTGCCCGATAGTATCAGTCGCTCCTCGATTCTGACGAGGGTTCTTGAACCCGGTACTGGATACCCACATCAGGATCCGGTAACTCTGATGAGTCGAGCGTGATTGCAATGTGTCCCATTGTATTGCTGCATAACGTCAGAGGTGTGGCTCCGGCTACCGGGAACGCTGCCTCGCAACAGGGTTGAGGGTTATAGTAGACCGGATCACTTCGACTCGGGGCGAGTAGCCGGTTGTCCACCACCGTCTTGTTCGGTTTCTTCGATTCCAATTTCCTGGAGGCGATCCCATCCAAGAATCCCGAATTGCTCACGAAAGCTAACTCGCCGCAGATCTATTGCCTGCCCAAAAGAACGTGGCGGCGCGAGATGGTTCAGCGCATGAAAATCCGTCTTGATCGCGGCGCTGAAGTCCATCAGTTCCCAAACTTCCTTCGCGCCTCGCGAAAAATTCTCCTGCACTCGATTGGCCCTGGGGCGGCCATAGGTCTCCGGATTTAGGTTCTTCTCGGTGAGGTCGCGAAATTCTGCGTATCGATCTCGAAGGAATGAGGCTGACTCTTGGTAATTGAGTGCTTCGCGCAAGCGAGCAACCGACTCTTTGGCAATTCCGGCATACTCGGGTCGAGAGTCCCACCCCAGACAACGGCTGTCGATATGGACAAACACAGGCGTTCGGTCGATGACGTTTCGCTCCACAAGATTATCCCGTCCACCACTGATAAATATCGCGCAGATTGAACTGTCTTCCACAACGTTTTCTTCCACGCGCACACCGGAGGTTCCGTCGTCGAGATAGATTCCGCGAGACGCACCGACGACACGATTCCAGCGCACGACGTTCCCGCGGAACAAGGATGCGTGGGGGCCGCCCCAGAGATAAATTCCTCCGGCGTCATCCTTGGAAACCTCCCTTACAACATTGCGTTCGATCACGAGGTCTCGGCCCATCGCCCGAATTCCATTGGATTCGGTGGGTGAGTTTGAAATGACGTTCCTAGAGATGGTGACTCTCTGATCGAACACCGTGATTCCGTCGTTGGCCCATTTCGCCTCATCTAGATTGAATCTCGAAATTCGGTTTCCATGGATGATTCCCCGCCTTTTCTTGCTCGATTCGATCGTGTGAGGATCGTTCCACACATAAATCGCGCCCTTTCGGCAACGATCGAACACGCAGTTCCGAATCTCGTAGCTGTCGCTCTTCCCGCCCACGATCAACGCGTGCCCTTGGCTGTTGACGAACCGAATGTTCTCCAAGGTGAGATTGCGGCCGGCAATGAAGACCGTCTCCGTTTGTTTGGGCAGTGCGGATCCATCCAGGTTTACGGATCCGGAAACCGTCAGGCCCGTCTCTCTCCACCATTGAATTCTGACGGTCGACGTTGGCTTGAAGTCACCTTGGAGAATAAGCTGGTGGGGCTCTTCTGCTCCTCTTGCCAAGCGCTCCAAGCTTTCCGAGACAACGTTGGGAAGATCCTCTGACGTCGTTGTGGCGCTGCTGATCGTGATTGTCTCGGCAGAGGCAAAAACGAGACCAAAACTGCAAATCGTTGTTAAGAAGACAATCAGTTGTCTGTGAAATGGACTCATCCCGACTTGTGAAGTGATCGTGTTTCTTGGGGGAACTTCAAAGGACACCAAAGATGGCGACCGTGATTGAAAGATCCACTTATCAGGATCAGGTAAGCCATCTTTTGGTGCATCGCCTTGTTCTCCTTTTGCTAAACGAATAACTTGATGGCCTGATGCCTCTTGACGCTCGCGCGCTGCAGTTACGATTGCCTCGACTGAATATCCATGCGCGGCCGCATTTTCTTCTTTCGAAGTGCGGATATGATCAATGATCAATTCTTGAGTTTCAGTTTTCATCGCCAATCAATTCTTCAGGCGTGGTTGAGGGGTGGAGCAAAGAAAATTATTTTGAGTCGGAACGGGTAGCCGGTTGTCCCCCACCGCCTTGTTGGGTGTTTCTGTCCCTAGCCAGGACGCGTTGGATCGCGTCCAGTCGAGATGTGTCGGGCGTGCCATCCTGACTTCTGGTGGGGGCGAGCCATCCACCTTCATCGTATTCGTTCCACGCATATATGATGATCGCCTGCGCCTCGCAAAGATCAGTGTGCTTTCGGATAAAAGCGAGCGCGTTGGTCAGGTGGCTTGCAATCTCGTCAGGTCTGGCTCTGGAGGGAAACACTTTCTGCTTGTGATAGCCACTCCCTCTCTCCCAAGAAACCGGGGTGTCCTTGCGGGGATTCTTGTCCCAACCGGTAGTCACGATCGGAACATAAGGAGCCTGACCAAAAACGGCATTCGCCCAGCAATCTTGTTCCGTTACCTTGGCCAGATCCGAGAATTTAGGTTGATTTCCCGGTCTGGCGTATGATGAGACGGCATCAAATCCCCAGGGTTTGGATTTCTTGATGTCGGCAGCTGGATGCCAGCCCATATAGACGCAATAGGGGTGGGGCCCTTGTTTCTTCGCTTCGTTTAGGAAATCCTTGAAACGCTCAATTGGAAAATCCTCACCCGTTAAGGCATAGACCAGGGGGCGGCCTCCAAGCACGGTTTGGTAACCCGGCTCTCGCAACAATTGCAAAGCGTGGTCACGCTCCTGCGTCCACTGCCCCTCCGGTACAGTAAGCGTATTGTGAAGGATCAGGGAAAAACCGATCTGATCCCGCTTCGAACTCGAAAGATATTGTCGCAAGGCAGCACTCATAGAGTTTTCCTTTGAGTAAGTGAGGAAGGCCCAATAGTCCAACCCGGCTCCCGCGGCCCAAACTATCTCCCGGTCCATAACCTCTTGTGGACTCCCGTCAATTCGAACTGTCTTCTCATCCACGATTTCCGCAAACCAAGGAAGGCGTGTGTGATACTTTTTTGGACCAAGGGATCGTTCAACTTCCCGAGTAATCTTACCTCCTGTCCACGCGTCCCAACGAATCGCCCCGACAACCGGGACATCCTCTGCATGGACAATTAGTCCCGCCGCCAACAGGGCCATCATTGCGATAAGACGATTCATTACTTTATCTAACGTCTAGGTGAGGATGACGGGCGACCACCAGCTCTCACCGAAAAAGTTAATGGTTCAAATGTCTTCATGGAGATCAAAACGGCAAGCCGTGCCCGCCGTTCTCCTCAACCACCTGGTTAGCGTTTTCATTACATTAAAGCTTCCAGCTAAACTCTCCATGATAAGAAAGTCTCGGAGTTGAATGTAAGACCGATAGGTAAGCCAAGAATGAGACCCTCAAATGCAAGCCAGTTACGGTGATCTCTCATATCCGGAAGACTAACGCCCCAATTCACCGGGCCCGAGAGGTTGACGTGGATTTCTAAACCTACACCCGACGAGGGCTCCGGTGCAATTGATTGTTATGCTGCTTGTTAGTGAAACTGTGCGATTGTCTCGAACCCACCATCAGCGGTATTGTCGATTATTGTTTCCGGGCTTCGAGTTCGTTGGTGATCACGGTCGCAACTTGCTTGGCTAGCGCATCGGATCCTGCGGGTTTGAAGTGAACATTGCGGGGTTTCTGCCACTGTTCGAGATGCGGGATAGCAAAAGCATGCAGATCGTTCACCTGGATGTTGTTCGCCTCCATGATTTTTCGCGCGGCGGCGTTGTAACGCACCGGCGCTTCGGGCGTGCGGAGCGGATTGCGCGTACCATGAACGACTGGCGTGGTGGTCGCGAAGATTAGCTTTGCACCCGTGGCTTTTAGCTTCCCGACAATCGTCTGCATATTCTTCGTATACTCTTCGAGTGTCGCTTGCGTGGGGTCGTCGGGATCATTTGACTTGTCATTCGACCCAGGTGTTTTGACGTGCTTGAGATCGTGCAAGCCCCAGTTAAAATGAATGAAGTCCCATTTTTGCACGGCCAGCCATCGATCAATATTTTCAAGCCCGTAAGTCGTTCCACCGCAATTTTCTCTCCGATTTTCATTGCGACCCATAGGACGAAACACATTCGCTTTCCCCTGCAAATGCTCACGCACTTGTAAGGTGTAGCCGATCGAGATCGAGTCGCCAAGAATCAACACATTTGGCAGCGTCGGATCGGGCTTGAAGGTCCAATCTTGGTTTGTATCCTTTTCGGCGATCGATCCTGCTTCAGGCGGCGCGGCATCGACGAATGCGAATGAGCCGATCAACAGTGCGATGATGATGTTTGCTAAATATCTCATTGGAGTCCTCTCTTATTTCGAAGAATAAAAAGGGGTCAGGCCGTGTATCGTCGCATTATTTAATATTCAAGCCTCTCAGTTTCCGCGCCATATCATGATACTCGCGTATCGCACCTTAGCTGTCGATGCACAATTCACGGACTGACCCCTTTGGAATTTCCTTTGATTGCACTGACCATCCACAACCGTTCAGCACTGGTCCGCACACTGTGGAAAAGAGTTGCGGCAGTCCATGTGACGACAGCGGTAAAAAAGATGCTGAGAAATGTCTTCATGTCGAACGTCGAAGTGAGCCGCCGGGCGATTCACCCGGAGCTTGGCTGGTTATCAGGTCTGACGAAAAAGAGCTGGTCCCGGTTGGCTCCACTGGCTTGGTAGGCTCTAACACTCTCAATCTCGAATGGAGCCGAATGAGTAGAATGCCTGCGAGTGCCAGCAATGTGCTCAACGTCGCTGCGACGTAAAACAAATCCGACGCCCCATGTGCAAGCCTCTCCACTCCCAGCATGTACTCTCCATCTTCAAGGCCCATCTGAAAGAAGCTGGTGAATGTGCCTCGAGTAGCATCGTGGAGCAAGAACGCGACAGCCGCTGCAACTGCGGCCAATGCTACGAAACAAACTGCCAATACTTTCATGAGTGAACGAATGCTCCAGAGCCTACCAAGTGATTATGCGAGTCTGGATATCACCCCGTTTTGGGGTGATATCCGACGGAAAGCGGGGGGCGGGGGTTCTCACGATCTGGCATGGGGTCATTGCCTATCAGCGCGGGCGTCGTAGGTCACCAACTTTTTGGAGTATTTTGGGGGTTTTTCGATTGACGAGCGCTCAGCGGCACTACAGGAGTATCGGATATCAT
>JADHOA010000009.1 GCA_016779185.1 Rubripirellula sp. | reverse complement strand
GATCGCTTTTGTCCACGTTGCCAATCCTTCGGCTCGAACACATGTAGATAAAGCTCTCGCTTTCCCTTTGCATCATGCTTCTGATCTGCGACAACCGTTCGATAGACGATCCGCCGAGAGGGCTCCTGCTGAAGGGACAGTTGATCAACTGGGTCTAATTTTTTCTTCGCAATCAATGGCGGGGGTTCCAGCGAAGAGTGCCGAAGGATGAAATCAACGATTGGAGTTGGATCCTCGAGACCGTGAGGATGATGGCCAACACTCGGTTTCTGAATCAGCTGAATCTCGCCTCCTAGCTGTCGATAACGTGTGGCAATGACGCCGGTATTCTCTTTCCACGGAACAACGTCGTCTGCATCACCAAACACATGCAACAACGGCACTCGTTGGGCTGCAAGTGCTGAAAGCGTATCCACGGGGTTCCCCAAATAAGCGTTCGCATCGGCGTCAGAATTGAACCCGTATTCTTTCAGCACGAGTTCCCAGTCCCTCTGACTCCCTTTACCTTCTCCTTGCCCACCCGGCCAACTTTTGAAATCGCAAACTGGAGCGTCGCCATAGATACAGGCTACACGATGCGGATTTTTCGCAGCCCAGTTATAGCAGTACAAACCACCACGACTGAGACCGACCAAAGCGACCTTTTTCGCGAAGCCATACCGCTCAGTAAGCTCTTGATACAAACGGTCCCAATGCTTAACGGCACTCGGTGAACCGAGCATGTTCGGTACGCGCAGGTAAACAATGTGAAACCCCTTCTTCAGCAGTTCGATGTCAGGCGCGGGCTTGTGCCCAAAAAATTCACCATGCCACACCCAAGGCGTTCCCTCAGCGGCTTGCGAGGGAGCAACGACAAGAACATCCTTGCCATCGACTTGAAAATCATGTCGCACAAATCCATTCCATCGACTCTGTTCCCCCGGAAACGTTACCGGATTCGCATTCACTGCAGCACAGGATGATTGAATTGGAATCAGCATCGAAACAAGGGCAAGCGACAAACTCATCATCACCCTGTTCACTTTCCTGAGCACATCAGAAACAGAAATCCTTTGCATTACCATCACGTCTCTTTGCCTGTCTTTTTAAAATTGGATCGTCATCAAATCATTGAACACCCAAAGTCTATTCAGCTACTGTGTCACTTTGCAGATCATGCATTTTCGAAATTCGAGATGAAACTCGTTGAGATGCCTGTGGGTGTTCGTCTCGGCCAGGCCCCGCTCAAAAGCCACAAACACCTGGAAAAACCGGTCTATCTCGCGGCTAAGGACTGGAATAATCACCTTAACCCTATCAGCTCGCCCCGTCAGTGACATTGGCCAATACTTCTTCGTTGCAGCGGCAGGTGGATTGTACGACAATTAGGTGTCTCGCGCAGAAAGCGCAAAGCCCGCCTCGCACCTCCCGCCTCAGTCTCACCGTGTTTCGCTTCTCCCGCTTTTTCGTTTTGACTTCGCTGACAATCATCCTGCCGCAGCAGGTTGAACTGATGGCGAATGAACAGGCAGTTTTCTTCGAAACCAAAATCCGACCCGTCCTTGTCGAACATTGCTACTCTTGCCACTCAGACAAAGCAGACTCGATTGGCGGCAAACTTCGACTTGACACTCGCGACGCAATTTTAAAAGGGGGTGAATCGGGTCAAGCTTTGGTTCCCGGCGATCCAGAAAGCAGCCTGATACTTCAGGCAATCAGCTATGACGGCATGGAGATGCCACCTGACCAGCAGCTTCCGCCGACAGTGATTCATGACTTCACTCGCTGGATTCAAGATGGTGCTTTCGATCCGCGAACTGAGACTCAAAGCAAAGACCCCAACTCGGCCAATCAGGACATCACAGCCAGCGTTACATCCGAACACTGGTCGTTTCAGCCCATTACACAGCCAGCTATCCCAAAGACAAATGACCGGCAATGGCCAAAAAACTCAATCGATCACTTTACACTTCACGCAATGGAGAAGGCAGGTCTCTCTCCAACAACCGATGCAAGGCCAAGGGCATTACTTCGCCGTCTGCATTATGACCTAACGGGGCTACCACCTACGTTTGCGCAAATTCGATCTTTTGAAGAGGCCTACCGAACTAATCCTGACCAAGCCATCCAAGAAGTCGTCGGCCAACAACTCGCTAGCCCGCAATTTGGAATCCGGTGGGGTCGACACTGGTTGGATCTTGCGAGATACGGAGAATCCAATGGTGACGATGGCTTAGGTCGCAATGCAAGCTTTCCACATGCTTGGCGGTATCGCAACTATGTGATTGATTCATTCAATCGCGACACGCCTTTGGATCGTTTCATTACCGAACAGATCGCGGGCGACCTGCTTCCTCATGAAACAGCAGACGAACGAAATCGCTTGCTTACCGCAACAGGTTTCCTCGCGATCGGATCAAAGCCTGCATCCGCAATGAACAACAATTTTTCGATGGATATCGTTGACGATCAAATCAACGTGATCAGCACTGGATTAACCGGATTAAGTGTAGCCTGCGCTCGATGCCACGACCATAAACATGATCCGATCTCCACACGAGATTATTATGCCCTTGCTGGAATCTTTACCAACACGGAGACGCTTTACGGCGCAGCAGGAAACGAAAACCTGACCGCCCCACCCACCGAGTTGCATCAACTCACCTCAAAACTACCCAATCCGAACCACGTCAACATTGATCGTTCACAACCTCCTGAACTACCCGAACGATTTGCGAAAGAAATCCAAAAGCTGATACCACTAAGTTATTCAAAACTAAACACCGAGCCCGTGAACCTCGAAGTAAACGATGCCTCCGGTTTCGATGAAGTGAGTTTTGCGAAGGTGGAGAAAGCATCATTCAAAAAACAACTATCACCAGGAACCAAAGACTATTCCATCTCATTTTGGTTTCGCAACCAACTCAACAATGACGCGAGACCCATCACCGCCTACCTTTTTTCTCGGGCCGCATGGGGAGAAAAAGCATTACCCGGCGATCATCTCGGAATTGGCGGAAAACATGAATCCGATCGCACGGGTAAACTTTTCGTCTTCAATGGGAACGATTCCAAGCGAACACTGGCGGGAACCACGGTGATCCCCAAGGACTCATGGAATCACATCACATTCACTCGTCAGGGTGAACAAGTTCGAGTCTACCTGAACGGTCAACTCGAAATTAACGGTCAGCTACCAGTCACTTTTGGCAAAAGCACTGACATCTCGGTGTCGATGCGAAGTGATCAATTCGCACCGCTCGAGGGTAACCTCGGACACCTTGCAATCTTTGAACGTGCCTTATCAGAAACCGAGTCGCTCGGCCTACACGAGATATCCGGCCAACCACGCGGACCAGAACCCATTCACTCGTTCGGTGTTGCAATGGGAGTCAGAGACAAAAAATCGCTGACAGATTGCAAGATTCATATCAATGGTGAAAGCAACAAGCTTGGGGAGATCGTTCCTCGTGGTTTCTTATCTGCATACCAACAAAACCAATTCGAAGAAACGAAACCTCCGGTGATCCCCGAGACTCACAGTGGTCGTTTAGAACTGGCACAGTGGATCACCTCACCTAACCACCCCCAAACCGCCAGGGTGCTTGTCAATCGAGTCTGGTTAAACCTTTTTGGCCAAGCAATTGTCAGTACGCCAAACGATTTTGGCGTTTATGGGGCCAAACCCACGCACCCTGAACTGCTCGACCACCTTGCGACTGAACTGATCGCAAGTGACTGGTCCTTAAAACATCTGATTCAAACAATCGTTCTCTCTCGCACCTATCAACTCTCAAGCAAATCAAGCCCGACCACGGGTGAACTTGAGCCAAGCCTCAGAGACACAGCTAACCAATGGTACACGCATCATTTGCGAAGGCGACTGGATGCCGAGTCACTCCGAGATTCGGTTCTCGCGGCTACAGGCAACCTAGATCTGACGACCCGAGACGGCTCAGATGTTGATTCAGTCGATATGCTGATCAACTGGCCGCCTGGGGAATCGACCAACTTGCATCAAAAAACAATGCGGCGAAGTATCTTCCTGTGCATGTTACGACATGCCCCGCCAAGCGACTTGATCGCGTTTGATCTTCCTGATGGTGTCAACGTTGTCGGTCAACGAGAAACCACCACGATGCCGACTCAATCGTTGTTCCTAATGAACAGCGACTTCATCGCAGAACAAACACAATTGATTGCCAAACAAATCCCTAGGCCAGATGAACAAGAATCAAACGTCATCGCGATGTTTCAACAAATTTTAACGCGAACACCAACGTCTGATGAGGTTGTTCGGGGAGTACAGTTCATTTCGTCACTTGAAAACTCTCTTCAGCAAGAAGTGACGGACCCTGATCGACGATCACAAAGAGTTTGGGCCGGGTACGCGCAGGCGCTAATCAGCACCAATGAATTTCGATACGTGGACTAACGAGACGAATGATGAACTCAGATCTGCACTTTTCGCGTCGATCCATGCTACAAAACGCCTCGTGCGGTTTTGGCCTTCTCGCATTCCAAGCGCTCAACCAAAACCAGGCACTGGCTTCCTCCAGCGAGATTCAATCGCAAATACCACCAAGCGGCAGGGCCAAGCGTGTCATCTTCATGTGCATGAGCGGCGGACCGGCGCAAATGGATACGTTCGACTACAAGCCGCAAACCGGAGACAAGCCACATCCCGGATCGGTTTATCCGTTCCAGCAACGCGGTGAAAGTGGAATGTGGATCTCTGATCTCTTACCTGAGACCGCCAAGCATGCGGACCGACTATGCGTCATCAATGGAATGTACGCCGATACCGGAAACCACGCACAGTCTTTTTTACAGATGCACACGGGAGAAAGACTGCGAAAGCGACCGAGCATCGGATCCTGGGTCTCATATGGACTAGGCAGTGAAAACGAGAATCTCCCAGGTTTCATCAGCCTTAATGCGGCCAAACCCTCGGTTTACTCAAGTGCTTTCCTGCCCACTCGATTCACAGGCACACCCATTGGCACTAATGGGGAAAACATGTCACATGCAACCATTCGTAACATCCAAGGAGGCCAGCTTCCCTACGCGGCACAACGAACTCAGCTTGACCTAATTCAGGCGATGAATCGCGAACATTTTGAAACTCGTCAGCAAGATGCGCAGCTGGAGGGTGCAATCGAATCAATGGAACTCGCTTTTCGAATGCAAGGGTCCGCTCAAGAAATACTTGATCTCAATCGAGAAACCCAAGCAACGCTTGAACGATATCGTGTCGGTAAAAAGCTTTCAGTCGGAACCTGCAGACCGACCGACTTTGGTCGGCAATGCCTACTCGCTCGGAGATTCATTGAGTCCGGTGTGCGATTTGTCGAAGTGAATCACGGAGGATGGGACCAGCATAAAGATCATCGACGAGACTTAGAGGCAAATTGCGAAACCATTGATGCCCCGATTGCGGCGTTGCTCGAAGATCTAGCAGCTCGAGGATTGCTGGAAGAAACATTAATCGTATGGGGTGGCGAATTTGGACGACCAGGTCTTGTGCCTGACGATGGCAAGGATGAGTCTGGACATAACGAAAAAGGATTTACATTCTGGCTGGCCGGAGGAGGAATGAAGGCTGGATGTGTTCACGGCAAAACCAGCGAAACGGGCGCAAAGGCGGTCGAAGGAAAAGTACATTTCCGAGATCTTCACGCAACCATTTTGCATGCACTCGGACTATCCCACCAAACGCTTACCTTTGAACACGGTGGACGAACACACCGCTTAACCGGCCCTGAAGATGCAAAAGTCGTCACTGAACTTTTTGCTTAACAAGAAACGGATGCTCGAGTTCGTCGATTCTTTTTCAGAGGCTACCGCAAGAAAAGATGACCGAACACTTGCAAATCCATTTACGCCAACACCACTGTCGATCGCCAAGACGATCCAAACCATTCACCATGCATTACCTGCGAAACTCAACCCTTCTCATTCACTTTGTTCTGCTTCTATGCTGCAACGCGGCACCAGCTAACGAGCCGATTCAATTTGGAAGTGATATCCGGCCAATTCTTTCGGACAAATGCTTTTATTGCCACGGACCGGACAAGGAGCATCGTGAAGCGGACCTGCGTTTAGATTTGCGAGAAGATGCACAGGCGGTAATCAAACCCCGTGATATTGAAGGAAGTGAATTAATCGCACGGATCTTGGCGCATGACGAAACAAAAATGCCGCCAGAGGAATCCAAAAAATCACTCACGCAGGCTGAGATCGACACGCTCATTCGTTGGGTGCAAGAAGGGGCAGAGTGGACAGACCACTGGTCCTTCATCGCACCAACGAAAGATAACAACACCAAAACCTTGGCAAGACATGCAATCGATGAATTAGTAATCACACAAGCAGGTAAGCAAACTCTTGCCCCACAGGCTTCGAAAGAAACGCTGATTCGGCGCGCCACGCTAGACCTCACCGGCTTACCGCCGACCCCCAAAGAGATTGAGGCGTTCTTGCAAGATGAATCAAGCAATGCATTTGAAAATGTGATCGATCGCCTGCTCAAATCACCTCGCTTTGGACAACGCATGACATTGGATTGGCTTGACGCTGCGAGATACGGTGACACCAGTGTCTATCATGCAGACGGCCCAAGAGACATGTGGGCGTGGCGAGATGCAGTTGTCGATGCCTACAACGCCAATATGCCGTTTGATCAATTTTCAATCAACCAATTAGCAGGTGACCTGATCGAAAATGCATCGGATGAACAGATAATTCTGGCCGGATTCAATCGGAACAATGGCACCACGGATGAAGGCGGTGCAATCGCCGAAGAGTATCGAGTGGAATACGTTGTTGATCGCGTCAAAACAACCTCCACGGTTTGGCTCGGACTCACCATGGAATGCGGGCAATGTCACGATCACAAATACGATCCGATCTCCCAAGAAGACTATTACCGATTCTACGCGTTCTTTAATGCGAGTAGCGATGGCGGCATGCAAACTCGAAACGGCAATGCTGCACCGATGGTACAAATTTCAGATCCGGTCAAAGACGCTCAACTCCCTAGCAAGCAGCAGTTACTTGCTGAAACCAATTCTGCAATCGAACAGATTGAACAAACCTGTGAAGAAGATTTAAAAAAATGGCTCGCTTCGCAAACAGGCGAACATAACGCACTGCGAGCTTACTTGGAGCAGTGCATCTTGCGGGTCCCTTTGATTGAAGGTGAGGGCGACCAAATCTCTGCGACGATCCCAACGGACGCCAAAGGAAAAATCGTAGGCAAAGCAGACTGGGTGACGTCACGAGTCGATTGGGGGATCAACTTTGATGGAACAAACTTCGTCGACGTCGGAAACCATGGTGACTTTGAGCGAACGGATGCATTTTCGTACGGCGGATGGGTCAAGCCCAAAAAAGGCTCTGGCCAAGGTGCGGTTATCGCAAAAATGGATAATGCGAATCAATTTCGCGGGTACGATCTTCTTACCGGCACTGCCCAGGTCTCGGTCCACCTGATTCACAATTGGCCTGGCAACGCGGTCAAGGTCAACACAAAAAAGAAGCTCGTCGCCGATCAGTGGCAGCATGTCATGATGACTTATGATGGGTCGAGCAAAGCGTCTGGTATTAAAATCTATGTTAACGGTGAACAATGGGATTGGGATATCGAGCAAGATGGCCTAACTGAAACGATCCGAACGGACAAGACATTCCTGATCGGCAGTCGTCACCCGGGATCACGATTCAAAGGCGAGATCGATGAAGTACAAGTCTACGGTCGCACTCTGTCGCACGATGAAGTTAAACAACTCGCATCTACCACTCCGATTAGCGACCTCCTGCAGATTGCAGAGGATCAACGCAGTGAGCAACAAAGCCTAGCATTGAAGCGATATTTCTTGCGTGAACAAAACGCAGAGTATCCTAAGCTCGAAGCCAAGATAACATCACTCAATCAAGAAATCGAAGAACTCAAGAAACCAATGACCTCGGTCATGGTAATGGGTGACATGGCTAACCCAAGAGAAACATTCATCCTAAATCGTGGAGCTTATGATTCACCGACGGAACACAAAGTAGAACCGGGAACCCCTTCTATCCTTCCGCCTATGGATTCCGATTTACCTCGCAATCGACTGGGACTTGCTAAATGGCTTTTTCAGGACAGTAATCCTCTGACTGCCCGCGTAACGGTGAATCGCTACTGGCAGATGCTATTTGGAACCGGCCTTGTATCGACACCTGAGGACTTTGGAGCGCAAGGCGAATTCCCATCCCATCCAAAACTGCTCGATTGGCTGGCTACTGACTTCCGCGAAAACGGATGGGATACCAAGTACCTGATCAAAGAGATCATGATGTCGTCGACCTACCAGCAGTCGTCCGCATGCACACCAGAGCTTTACGCGGCAGACCCTGAGAATCGCACGCTCATGCGAGGCTCTCGGTTCCGACTTTCTGGCGAGTCGATTCGCGACTCGGCTTTGATGGTCAGTGGTTTGTTGATTGATCAATACGGAGGCCCAGGAGTGAAACCCTACCAACCGCCGGGATTGTGGGCAGAAGTAGGGTTAGGCGGCAACCCAAAATTCGTTCAGGATCATGGTGAAAACCTCTATCGCCGTAGCCTTTACACCTACTGGAAACGGTCGGCACCACCTCCAGCGATGCAAATTTTTGACGCTCCGACTCGTGAAAAGTGTACGGTTCGTCGAGCACGAACCAATACTCCCCTGCAAGCACTCGTCACCCTCAATGACGTGCAATTCGTGGAAGCAGCTAGAAAATTCGGTGAACGGATGATTCTAACCAGTGCTGCGTCTGACATAGAGCGATTACAACAAGGTTTTCGTCGTGTTACAGCGAGGCTCCCCTCGGAACAAGAGCTCGACATTTTGGAATCACTACTGACCGACGCACGGGAAAAGTATTCGGCCGATGAAGAGACCGCAAAACAATTAATCAGTGTCGGCGAATCCAAGCCGAACGAACCAATATCGCCCCCAGAGCAGGCGGCGTGGACTGTGGTCGCTAGCACGCTTCTGAACCTAGACGAAACATTGACTCGCGAATAAACGCTTACCATCCCAAACAATATGAATCCTGTCGAAACCTATAGCCGAACGCTGACAAGACGCCAACTGCTTTCCCGAGGGCGAGGTTGTCTTGGTGCAGCCGCTTTAGCCACACTCTTGGATACCGAGTCAACCAAAGCAATGGACGGAGGCCAACGCGCCTACCCAGGACTCCCTGAGCTACCTCACTTTGCGCCAAAAGCCAAACGAGTTATCTACCTGTTCATGGCGGGTGGCCCCAGCCACATTGACATGTTCGATTACAAACCGGCGATGCGAGAACTGCATGGAACCGAGCTTCCTGATTCGATTCGCAACGGACAAAGGCTTACTGGCATGTCCAGTGGTCAAAGCACCTTTCCGTGCGTTGCTCCGATGTTCGAATTCAATCAATACGGTGAAAGAGGCACTTGGGTAAACGGAGAGTTACTACCCTACACAACCAAAATTGTGGACGACATCACAATTATTCGTACGATGAATACGGAAGCGATCAATCATGATCCAGCAATCACCTATATCAATACCGGAACCCAACAACTCGGACGTCCCAGTATGGGATCTTGGTTAAGTTATGGACTCGGTAGCCCCAATGAGAATCTCCCAGCCTATGTGACAATGATCTCGGTAGGTGCGAAGCCCGGGCAAGCTCTATTTTCTCGCCTATGGGGATCTGGGTTCCTGCCGTCGAAGCATCAGGGTGTGCAGTTTCGCAGCGGTGAAGATCCTGTCCTATACCTTCGCAACCCGAATGGTATTGACCGCGACACTCGCCGCAAAATGCTCGATGGACTGGCGAAGCTAAACGCCAAACACTTTGACGCGGTGGGAGACCCCGAAATCGAAGCCAGAATCTCGCAGTACGAGATGGCCTACCGAATGCAGACATCCGTGCCGGACCTGATGGACATGTCGACCGAAAGTGAAAAGACATACGATCTTTACGGCGAAGACTCCAAAAAACCCGGCACTTTTGCAGCAAACTGCATCGTTGCAAGGAGACTCGTTGAACGCGGCGTGCCATTTATTCAACTGTTTCACCGTGGTTGGGATCAGCACGGCAATCTCCCCAACGAAATCAAAAAGAATTGTAAATCGGTGGATCAAGCAGCAGCAGGATTGGTTCAGGATTTAAAACAACGAGGCATGCTCGAAGACACCGTCGTAATCTTTGGTGGTGAGTTTGGCCGAACTATTTATAGCCAAGGCAAGCTTACCGAGAACAATCATGGACGTGATCATCACGGACGATGTTTTAGCACTTGGGTGGCCGGCGGAGGATTCAAAGCTGGGTTCGATTATGGAACCACAGATGATTACGCCTACAACATTGTAGAAGACCCCGTTCATATCAACGACTTCAATGCGACGGTGCTGCATACCCTTGGCATCGACCATGAACGTTTTACCGTTAAGTACCAGGGACTCAATGCAAAACTGACGGGTGTTGAACCAGCCAGAGTGGTTAACGAAATACTTACCTAATCAGTTCTACCACGTCTCTCGACTGACTCATCTTGAAGGATTATCAAGACCGCAGTCGGCAGTGGGTATGAACGCACCAAGGTTGACGTTTCTTATTTTAAAATTGAGCAATCCGTCTCGAATGGTTCGTCTCAGATAGGGATTTGACCAACGCGATGCCTCGTCCTAAAAGTTTGACAACGAATTGCGAAACGCAAACATGATTGCCTCACCAGGATCACCTTACATGATGCGATATTACCTGCTCGTTGCGGCAGCGTTTCTCGTTCCAAATGATTTATTGGCAGGAACAACAACTTGGGACGGCAAATACCCCACCCAAAAAATTGAACTATCGGTCGTTTACTTTGTACCCTCCGATCGATCCCCTCTCGCCGACTGGCGTGAACGAGTGGACTACTACTGCCAACGAATTGAGAAGTTTCATACGCGTGAATTTGGCTCGCAATCTACATTGACGACAAAGGTGATCGAAGAACCAATCATCTCTTCGCTGTCAACAAAATCACTGAGAAATGGCGACGCAAACTCGATCTATTTTAAAACGCTCTCAGAAGTCGATCGCGCAATTCAATTTCAAGACAAACGAGAAGAAGGAACCTTTCCGATCCTGCTAGTACTCAGTGAAATCAACTGGCGACCGCTAGACGATTTCTATCGACTCCGTCCCGGTGAAGATCGATACGAGTTTGAAGGAAATTATCAGCGTGGCGAGCATTTCCCCGGAGCTACATCCGGTGGCGCACGTGCGAGCTACCTTTCAGACCGAGGATGCGGCTGGGGTTTGGTAAGCGCCGACGGATGGCGAGTTCCGTATCGAGGGTCTGACTGCGTCGTTTACCACGAAGGATGTGGTCACACCGTAGGACTGCCGCACCCCGATCAACCAAACGGCTCGGTCATGTCGCTGGGGCAGTATCGGGGATGGATCAGCGAATCGTGGCTCGACGAGGACCAAAAAGCCAAATTGAATTGGCACGGAGAAACCGAAAACCGTGCGGAACCTACTGATCTTTTTTCAACTTTCCGTGCAATCCCAACACCTCGCGTCCCCCAGCCGAACCAGCCGGTCACTCTCACGTTGAACTGGCCAACGAATGCTAATGTCAAAAAACTAAGAGTTCGTTATCAAACTTCGATCGAAGGCCCGTGGTGTGAAATACCGCAAACATGGAGCGGTAAATCTCCCGAGATGGTTAACCTAGGAATATTTGATCGCGACACACCAATTAGCTATCGCATTGATACCGAACTTGAATCAGGAGAAACCGAAGAATTATGGGGTTACCTACAAGTCAGGGAGAACGAAACGACACCGCCGTTTCCAGTGACACCCTCGGTTGATCTGTTACCTTCATCGAGAAATTCAATTATCGAAATTCAGCCGATTGACCCATCTCAAACAATCAACCTACTCGAACTGACTCAATTACACGAATCGTGGAAGACGGGTGACTGGATCATAGACAACGGGGAAATCATCAGCCCGAAAGGCTATGGAGCAAGGATGGAGTTGCCACAGACACCGTCCGGTCCTTATCAAATTCAACTTCTGGTAGAACCGCTTGATCCGCCAAACGCCCTGCTAATTGGGAACCAAGTCAATTCCAATCGATTCGCAACACTCTTTGGCTTCGCGACCGCTGGTGGCCACAAAAGTGCAATCGAAAACATTGACGGACGTAACGTTGGCAATGAAACAATGTTCACTGGCAATCTCTTTCGCACCAACCAAATTTCACAGGTCATTGTGCAGGTAAACACTGATCGTGTGACGATGCTGGTCGACGGCGTTACCATTGTTGATTGGAAAGGCGATACAAAACAATTGTCGCTCTCGGACTACTGGAATACACCGAACCCCGCGTCGTTATTCTTAGGGACTTATGATTGTCGCTTTCGCTTTCACCAAATCTTACTGACGCCACTTTGACCCGCAGGATCGTTTCCTGAAGCTCAAGTGCGTTTGCAGCAGATCGGATGCCTGATCGTTACAATCAATGGAGTCAAAGTAACAAGTCGAGACCGAAAATCACTGGAAACATCTGAGGTTACCGCTGCTCTTGAAACGGCAAACTTTTGACATTGAGACTAACAACGGATGCGATCACCATCTCACCGATCTGATGCTTGATTAACATGCCTCTCCATAAAAACATACAGAGCTTCGATTCGATTCACAGCGTTACGGTGCGAGCTGTGATTCTGTTTTCGCTAATCGTCCACATCATCTGCCCTATCTTGGCCGACGAGCCTTTATCGTTCGAAAAAGACATTCGCCCTATCTTTCGCGCCCATTGTTTTGATTGTCACGGCGCGACGGATGAATTAGAAGGTGGTCTCGACCTAAGACTCGTTCGTTTCATCGCGAAAGGCGGTGACAGTGGACCCGCCATCGAAATTGACGATCCGAATACGAGTCTACTGATCGATCGTATTGCGAGTGGTGAAATGCCACCGGGCGACTCGAGGGTAAGTGAGCAGGAGTTAGCGACACTGCGAACATGGATTGAGCAGGGAGCCAAAACGCTAAGAGAAGAACCGGAAACGATTGAATCGGGTTTGGGCATCACCCCCGAGGAAAGAGATTTCTGGGCCTACAAGCCTGTAGAGTCTTTATCGGACCAAGAACTTCGAGAAAAAGTTAGCGACGCGATTACGACCAACCTTCTCGACAAGCAATTTATCCTAGAAACCGTCGAGCAGATCCTCGAAAAGAAGGGTCAAGTACCGAGCGAGCAAGCGTCAAATCAAAACCTTCGCGAAGAACTAATCCGATCCGGTTTGGATCAATTGATTGCCAAAGAGGCTTCACGCGACACACTCATCCGTCGAGCTTACGCCGATCTGATCGGAATGCCCCCAAGTTATCAAGAGATGGAAGGGTGGCGCAACATGCAAGATGCCGATTGGTACTCTCGCATGCTTGATGAACTACTGGCATCCCCGCATTATGGCGAGCGTTGGGGACGTCACTGGTTGGACGTAGCAGGATATTCGGACTCAGAAGGTTACACCAACAATGATACGATTCGCCCTTGGGCATGGAAGTATCGAGACTGGGTGATCCATGCACTGAATCGAGATCAGCCGTTTGATCAATTCATCACCGAGCAATTAGCAGGTGATGAATTAATGGGTCCGCTAGAAGGAGATTTGACAACTGAACAAATTGAATTGCTCACAGCGACCGGATTTTTGCGAATGGCTGCCGACGGCACAGGTAGTGGTGCAAATACCCCAGAAGCCAGAAACCAAGTCATCGCTGACACGCTCAAGATCGTTGGCACTTCGCTACTAGGATTGTCTATCCAATGCGCCCAGTGTCACGACCATCGCTACGACCCAATTCCCCAACAAGATTACTATGCCATACGTGCCATCTTTGAGCCTGCGATGAATTGGCAAAAATGGAAGGCGCCAAACGAGAGACGTCAGTCCCTCTACACTCAAGCCAATCGCGAAGCAGCCGCGATGGTTGAACAGGAAGCTCAAGTCATCGCAAAACAGAAGCAAGAAGAACTCGATCGTTACATGGCTGACGCCTTAACCAAAGAGCTTGAACGTCAACCAGAGGATCAACGTGCGGCGTTACAGGCGGCCTACCAAACTCCTGCAGGTGAGCGTAATCCCGAGCAAGTCGATCTATTGAAACGATACCCCAGTGTGAATATCACGCCTGGCAATCTTTACCAGTATATTCCTGAATCAAAAACGAAGCTTGAAGAGTTTGACAAACGTATCAACGAGGTCAGATCAAAGAAACCGGAAGAACAGTTCGTTCGCGCATTAACAGAATCTAGCGAAGCACCGCCAGAAACCAAACTTTTTCATCGCGGCGATTACCAGCAACCTAAACAGACAGTCCTGCCCCACGCTTTGCAAATCACTTGTCCCGAAGACAATCTGACGACCTTTGAAGCGGTCAACGAAAAGATTCCTTCGACAGGAAGACGACTTGGATTCGCAAAATGGATCACCAGCCCCGAACACCCATTGTTTTCCAGAGTGATTGCGAACCGAATCTGGCTGCATCATTTCGGCTTGGGAATCGTGACCACTCCCGCTGACTTTGGAAAACTAGGAAGCCGACCGAGTCATCCAAAGCTACTCGATTGGGTTGCCAATGAATTTAAAAGGAATAACTGGAGTCTTAAAAACCTTCATCGAACCATCATGCAGTCACGACTCTATCGGCAAATCCGAGGAGTCCCAGTCGATCCTGCATTGGTCAACGAAGCAACCGATTTATCGGCTGCGGCCAAAGTTCTGCTGCGGGATTATCGTTACTCGTTTTCGGAACTCATTCGACTCGATGCGGAAGCGGTTCGGGACTCGATTTTAAAGGTCAGTGGTACACTCGACGACTCGATTGGCGGAAAACCGATTAACATCAAAGAAGATGAAACGGGATCGGTAGTGGTCGATGGACCAAGCGGCCGCAGAAGTTTGTACATCCAGTCTCGTCGAACCAAGCCAGTATCGATTCTTCAAACCTTTGACGCACCTGTCATGGAAACCAACTGCGAGATACGAGTCAATTCAACGGTCGCGACACAATCGTTACTCATGCTAAACGGTGAATTCGTTCTCAACCAAGCCGCAGCACTGGCAAACCGCGTTGCGGACGAAGCAAAACCGATTCCTGCCGAAAACTTACAATCGACTCCCAATGTTCCTGAGCCGAAAAAGTCACATTGGAGCTACGGCTTTGGTCAATTCGATCAGACCACCAACCGAATCAAAAACTTTCAACCACTGAACCATTGGACGGGCAACCAGTGGCAAGCGGGACAAGCACTTCCAGACGCCGACAATGGATGGGTACTACTCAATCGAAACGGTGGCCACCCAGATTCGCCTGCTCGTAGCGTGATTCGACGCTGGCGGTCGCCGGTTTCTGGGACTGCCAAAATTGAGGGGACTCTCTCACATGGATCCCCGAATGGTGATGGCGTCCGCGGGAGAATCGTTTCCGATCGCCATGGTTTGTTAGGATCATGGGAGATCAAGGAAGGCGGTACAGCAACTCCCGTCAAGCAGGTGATGGTTGAGGCCGGTGATTCCATCGACTTCGTGACAGAATCGATGGAATCCAACACGTCCGATTCGTTCAACTGGATCGTAACGATCAAGATCAACGAGGGTGCTTCGAGCCAACTTACCGCAAAGTCTGATCGGGATTTCTCGGGTCCCGAGGATTCCGTGGACTTGATTCCCGGCCAAATCCAAAGAGCATGGGAGATAGTTTATCAGCGATCGCCAAGCCACGAGGAATTGAATCAATCGATGCAATTTATTGGCGATCAAATCAGAATTGCAAACGCGTCCTCGACCTTCGATAGCGAGACATCAACCGTTAGGCAGTGCGTGACGAATCTTTGCCAAATGCTCTTAAGTTCAAATGAGTTCCTTTATGTCGAATAACTCATCGCAACCATCCTTTGCGGAAAACCGCCGTCAATTTCTGCGACACAACTCGCTAGGAATTGGTGGATTAGCGTTGGCTTGGATGCTGAATCAAAACGAGGCGACCGCAAAGACAAAACTTTTACCCAAGAATCGACAGAGTTTCGACCTTGCGCCCAAAACACCTCCAAAGCCAGCCACTGCGAAGGCGATGATCTCGCTTTTTCAACACGGTGGTCCATCACACATGGATCTGACCGACCCCAAGCCTGAACTCACAAAATTTAACGGAACCGAATACCAGGGCGAAGTTGGCTACAGCTTTGTTAACGAAGCAAGTAAAACATTGATGGGTAGCCCTTGGAAATTCCAAAAGCACGGTCAGTGTGGGACCGAAATCTCGGAACTGCTACCGCACACCAGTACTATTGTTGATGACATCTGTTTGATACGCAGTATGCATACTGGCGCCAACGGACATGAAGTTTCGATTCGCTATTTCCACGGAGGAATACCCGGTGTCCTCGGCCGCCCCCACATGGCATCTTGGCTGCTTTACGCACTTGGGTGTGAAACACAAAACCTTCCTGCCTACATGGTGCTGACCGACCCGGGTGGACCGCCAGTCGACAGCACGAACAACTGGTCCAGCGGATTCATGCCGGCACTCTACCAAGGAACGGTTCTGCGTCCAAAAGAACCACGAATCCTGAACCTGAATGCACCTGCCCACTTGCAAGGAATTCCTCAACAACAAAACCTCGCATTTTTGAACTCGATTAATCAGCGTCACGCGGAACAATTTTCAAACAACAGTGAGTTACAGGCAAGGATCGCGAGCTACGAATTAGCTGCGAAAATGCAGATCGCAGCAACCGACGCGTTAGACATCAATCAAGAATCTAAATACACGCACGAAATGTATGGTCTCGATCGAGACGAAACTCGGGAATACGGAACTCGCTGTTTGATTGCAAGGAGATTAGTTGAACGTGGTGTAAGATTTGTACAGTTATTTCTTAACGGACAACCTTGGGACAACCACAGCAACATCGGCACAGGGCTTCCATCAATTTGCAAGAAAACAGATCAGCCATCGGCAGCCCTTGTCAAAGACCTGAAACAACGCGGCATGCTGGACGAGGTGATTGTGCATTGGGGAGGCGAGATTGGACGGCTACCGGTTACCCAAAACCAAGGCGCACCGGAAAAACATGGACGTGATCATAATGGTCAGGGTTTCAGTATTTGGCTAGCGGGTGGTGGAATCCGCCCCGGAATGATCCATGGTGCAACCGATGAATTCGGACACAAAGCAGTCGACAATATTGTCACGCCGAATGATTACCAGGCAACACTGATGCACCTTTTTGGTATCGACATCAATGACTTGATCTTCCTTCACAATGGACAAGAACAAGTCTTGTCAGCCGGGCGATCCGCTAACGTGGTAGAACCGATTCTCGCGTAGATACGTAGTCACCCAACGATCCAATCATTCACGTTTCGCGACAACCACACATTTAAAATGACCCTCTCTCCCCAAACCCAAAGGACAACGCGATCGATCCGCGGGTTGTCGATTGTGAGCAATGCTTGGGGATGGAAACGAATCATGAAATGGATTCCATGCATCCTCATGATATTTGCTTTAGCAAGCACGATTGGCTGCAACCCTGAGGATCCAAACACAATTAAAACTAGATCTGGCGACCCAGCAACCGCCAAGGATCCAACCGAGCAGATGTTACGAGCGATTCGCAGTAATGACTGGGAAACTGCGGAACAGTATTCGAAGCAAGTACTAATTGCCAATCCTGACGATCCAGATTTAATCACAAAAGTGGCATTAATCACGGCAAGATCGGGCAAAGAGAAAGAGGCCGCCGAACTACTAGTGGGTGCTGCAAAGGTGAGTGGTTTTCGCCCAGCATCACGAGTCAACGATGCCGTTCAAGGTCTCATCAACGTTGGTGAGATTTACGAGGCCGTTTCGCTTCTCGAGCAGTCATTGGAAGCATTTCCCGATGAACACCAGCAACGAAGAATGCTGGTCGGATTTTTGAGCGAACTCCAACGAACCGAAAAGCTACCCGAGCACCTAAAGGTACTTTTTCAATCTCGTAACTTCGATCTGCAATTACTCTTTGCAACGACTGACACCTCCACTCGCCGCATGTCGGTGAACACCATCAACACAATTTTCGAGCGGAACCCGAATGATTACCGCGTCAGATTTGGAAACGCTTTTTTGCATCTGTCCAGACGAGAGATTCCCGAAGCTGCAAATATTTTAGAGGAGATCATCGACAGGCATCCCGACTTTGCGCCCGCCTACGCCACCTATGGTCGTGTGCTCGCGGCCCAAGCTCGCTGGGACGAGATGCCTGCTTGGTATGACCGTGCGCCCGCTGGCTGTGAAGATTACTCCGACTACTGGATCGCCATGGGCGATTTATCGGCAGAAAACGGAAACATCGATCGAGCGATTCGCGGCTACTGGGAAGCATGTATGCGAAACCCGGCCAACAGCATGGCATGGAGTCGTCTTGCCATCAATCTTCAGCAAATCAAAGGTCAACCACTCGGCCAATCGCTCGGAGTTTCTGATCAGCACATCCAACTGATCACGGAATACTCCAATCAGCTACAAATTTTCCGCGAGCGGTTTAACCACTTTGCGGCAGGGACAAGAACCAGCCAAACGGAAGCGATCAACATTGCAAGGCAACTTTTAGAGATTGGACGACCTTGGGCTGCCGAAGCCTGGTGGGCAATCGCGTCAACCTTGCCCGAGGATCTCGCCTCTGACATCGAAGACACGCGAAATAAGATCATTCAAAAACTCCGCGTCAATCCAGAATGGCAAGCAAAGCAAGCGGATGTTTTCCAGCTCGATTACTCCATGATTCCTTTGCCTAACTTCGAATCGGGAATTACTAAAAAAGAAAATGTCAAAACCATCCCAAAATCACTCTCATCGGACTCTCTACGCTTATCGGATCGCAGCCATGAGTGGGGCCTCAAAGATTATGGCAAAGATAACTCACCGGATGATGCGAGAGACGCTCCCTTAATCCGATCCACTGGCGCCGGGGGCGGTAGTGTCGACTTCGATCTCGACGGCCACTCAGACCTGCTCATCATGAATGCTGCTGGCAGCATGCTCCAACTGAACTCTAAACCGAATAACCTTCTTCGCAATCTTGGACGACGCTTTGCTGACGTATCATCGCTGAGTAATGTAGCGGACAGCAGTTTTGGCCAAGGAGTCGCGGTCGGCGATTACAACGAGGACGGATTTCCCGACCTGTTTTTTGCCAACCTTGGTCCTAACAAGTTACTTAGAAATAATGGCGACGGCACTTACACCGACTGCAGCGACTTACTTTCTGGCGACACAGAACATGCCTGGTCTTCATCTGCCTGTTTCGCCGACATTAACAAGGACTCGATCACAGATCTATTCGTCGTCAACTATTGTAAACCCATACCCGAAATCGTCGATCCATGCCCAAACGAAGCAGGTGAGCCGGGCCCCTGCCACCCGCTAAAATTCCCTGCTGACATTGACATGATCTTTCGCGGTGACGGTGATGGAACATTTGAGAACGTAACCGAAGCTTGGATTGGTGAGCCTCTACCAGGTCGTGGACTCGGGATTGTCGCCGGAAAGCTTGCCAGTCACGCGTCGGGGATATTAGTGGCTAATGACATGTCACGGAATGCTTATTACACCCAAATCAGCGGCGAAGTATTTGGACTTTCCGAAACAGCGGGTGTTGCCGGAGTCGCACTGGATGGGATGTCTCGACCCCAGGCATCGATGGGAATCGCCAGTTGCGATTTTGATCATGACGGCGACCTCGATTTTTACGTAACCGGATTCGGTCGAGAGTACAACGTGTACTACGAGCAAGTTGCCCCTGGTCTTTGGAAAGATGAAACCAGCAGACTTGGACTGGTTGAACCGACGGTGCCGTTGATTGGCTTTGGCACACAGGCTATCGATATCGAAAATGACGGAGTCGAGGAGATCATTGTCACAAACGGACACATCGGAGATTTTGATAGTCCCGATGTCCCCGACTATGACCTGCCACTTCAAATCTTTCGCCGTAACGGCGAGGGAAAATTTGATCTTCTTGATGACGATCATTGGGGTGAATACTTCGCGTTACCCCATGTCGGTCGTGCACTTTGGACAACCGACGTTAATCGAGACGGACGCAATGATGTCTTTATCACGCATATGAACGAGCAGATCCGCTTACTTTTGAATGAAAGCACCGATACCAACCATCGCATCGGTTTTCGACTCACTGCGACTCGCTCCAGCCGGGATGCGGTGGGAGCTGTGGTTCGCTTCAAGGTGGGAGAAGAAAGTCGCGCACTCTGGATCTTATCGGGTGATGGCTATTTCTGCAGCAACGAAAAAACATTGATTGCAGGTGTCTATGATCAGACAGCCGTTACCGATGTGAATGTCACCTGGGCGGATGGTTCAATCGAGAACTTTGGTGACTTGCCAGCTGATTCATGCTACCTACTTCGTCAGGGCGATCCGGAGCCGTTTGTCCTGCACCAGTTCGATTGAATTCTCCAGCGCCCCTTAGAAACCACGGCGCAAGCGAGCACACGATCCTACCCATGAAAAAAGGCGACCACATTGGGTCGCCTTCTATTTTGCCTAAAAGCAGATTGGGATTTCAGATCACAATAAAGAATCTGCTTTCTGATCTGAAAAAATACAATCCAGTACTACTCGGTTTTTTTATAAACAAACTCTGGATTGCCAATTGCAATGATCCCCGTTGCGACGCGAGCTCCGGCATCTCCGGATGGTTGACTCTTGAGATCGTCTTTACCAGCGTGCACAACAAATGCTCGCCCTAGCACGAAGTGCAACGGTGTGCCTTTCATCGTGACATTTACCTGAGCGACTCCTTCAGCATCCGCAGTGATGTTGCCGAGGTCACCCGAGTGACTGTGAGCACCTGGTGCACCGTGATCATGTCCGGTTGGATTGTAATGTCCGCCGGTTGCTTTCCCATCACCGCCGCGTTGGTCACCAAATTCATGAATGTGGAAACCATGTTCGCCGGGGGTCAATTGATTGATTTTACCCGTGATTTTGATCTCATCACCTTTTTGAACAAGACGAAGAGTACCACGAACCTTGTTGCCCTTGGTTGGGGTGATCACTGCAACACCGAGCGTTGGAAGATTGTGATCGTCGTGATGTGCGTGCTCACCGTGCTGTGCTTTAGCTGCATCCTCTGCTGTTACCCCAAAGCTAACCACTAAACCGGCGATCACCAGCGAACTCAAAACGCTTTTCATCAACATAAATAACTCCGAACCATGACTGAGAAGTAGAAATTGTTTCAATACCTTTGTGCTTTCATCGGGCCAACATCTGCACCGAGCTAAGACACTATTTTTTCAAGACCCAAATATTCCTGAACACTACAGGATTTCCATGATTTTGTAGAAACAGTGAATCAAGATCTGGACCTTCTCCGTTTCTACCGGGAGTCCCATGAGCCAACTCACGATCATCATGAATCAGCACGCCGTTGTGCCGAATCGTTACTCGAGCATTTGACGTTTTTTCGCCATTGGTATAGCGAGCAGCAGTGAAGTCGATGTCATAGGTCTGCCAAGCCAGCGGTGGAAAGCACATATTGACGTCTGGCTGCGAGATCGAATAAATCCCACCACATTCGTTATCTTTTCCTTCAAGTCCAAACGAGTCTAACACCTGCAATTCGTAACGACTTTGCATGTACACGCCACTGTTTCCTCGAGCTTGCCCACGAGCCTCTGGCATAAACGGCGTTCTGAACTCAATGTGGAGATGATGGTCACCAAACTTTTCTTTGGACCATACGTTTGTGGCTCCAAGCCATTTTCCTTCGATCCATTCGGCGTCGTTGAACTGATCGATCCCACTTCCGTCAAAAAGAACCATCGCTCCGGCCGGTGGCTCTTTACCCAATGTAGGACTCTTTCGTTCAACCTTCTCCAACACACCAAGCAACTGACCATCGTATTCGACGCTAATTTTTCCGTCATTGAGTGAAACAAGAGCGTCACCGACAGGAAAGATGAAACCGCCGTTTTCGGATTGAACTTCTAATTCATTCCGATCATCCCCGCGACTCCAACCATCACCGGGTAATCCACCGGTGTGCCCGACAACATTGAACTTACCGTTGCCTAGCGCAATCACCTGCACACCAATCTTTTGACTTCCATCCTGAGTCCGAATCTCACCGAGATATTCGCCTTGGATCTGGTAATCCTCACCAGCCTTAGCGGGATCGGTAAACACGGCACCCGCTGGCCCCGCAGCGACAGCTGTCGAAGCTAAGAGCAAGAGACTACCCCAAAACATCGCAAAACGTTTTCGCATCAATCCACCATTCATTAAACAAATTCAAAACAGAATATTCTCGGCGTGAAAACCGCCGTCGAGGGTAAGCATAACGAATTTCAGAAGCGATAGCCTGAAGAGTCACTAGAAAACCGCCGAAACCATCACCAGTGCATGACGTATCCGCCATCCACATTGATGATCTGTCCGGTGATTTGACCCGCACGCTCAGAGGAGAGAAACAGCACGGCATTGGCGACGTCCTCAGCAGTCTGCCAACGACCGAGTGGTATCAGAGCGAGAATCTTCTCTTCCGCCCATTCCTCGTAACTCATTGCTTGGGCATCACCCTGCTGCCGTAGCCAACTTTGCCAAACCGCTTGATTCAGCTCGGTCTTGACCATCCCCGGACACACCATATTTACCCGAACACGATGTTTGGCTAAATCCTTGGCCATGCACTGCATAAAATTTAAATTCGCTGCCTTTGTCGCACTGTATGGCGGATCCGTTTGAGAACCTACTTGACCAGCAACGGATCCGATAAAAACAAAGCTACCGCCCCCCTGACTTACAAACAATGGAGCAATCGCATGTGCAACATGAACCATTCCCATCATGTTGACTTGAAGTGGTTTGACCCAATCCGTTGGCTTTAGATTCGTAAACGGAAAACCAAATCGACCCGAACCAACAGCTGCTGCATGAACCACATAATTGACCGAAGGCAAGTCTGAATCAACGACTTGCCGAACCGCCTCGTTGACTTCTGTTTCCACCGAGACATCAACTCGAGTCGCAGTCACCGCGACAGAAAACTGATCGGAAATGTTGCGAGCAACCTGCGTGACAGTCGGAGAGTGATCCCATAGATGTAAGGCACATCCATCACGAGCAAACTGCTCAGCAATGGCGAGACCAATTCCGTTTGCTGCACCAGTGACTAAAGCAGAACCCTGGGTTAAATCAAGATCCATCTAGCAGCACTCACCAGGCTCGCAACAAGAATCACCCAAAATCGTAAGGTTATAACCCTTGCCCTTGGTTTCACTTGGCTTGCGTTCCTCGCCGATACATTCCATCGGTTTCGCCTCGCTCGCTTTGACCTCATGCCGAGGTGCTACAAGAATAAAGCTGTCGCGATACGGCTGCTTTCCCATCTTTTGAAAAGTACTTCGACAGACCTTTCCGCGCTGACCACGACGATAGACATGACCATCGTCATCAATCACCTCGGCAAAAGGGCCTCGATAAATCACTGCTTCATGATAGTCATCACATGAACCCACCTCTTCTTTGTAGGCGATTACAGTGACAGAACGAAACTCGATCCCTTGAACGACCTGCCAAGGTTTTTCTTGATAAACAGCTATTTCAATGCCACTAAAACCCGCATTCTCAAATGCCCGCAGAAACTCCTGTTCCTGAAAAGCGCCAGAAATACAGCCACTCCATAACTCCGCATCATTCTGCATTTCCAGCGGAACCAATTCATCACTCACGATATCGCTAATGACCGCGCGCCCGCCGGGTTTCAGCACTCGATACAACTCACGAAACAGCTGTTCTTTTTCTCGAGAATCAACAAGATTGAGAACACAATTACTGACCACTACATCGATAGAGTTATCCGCAATCATGGGGCGATTGGATCGCATCTCATCCAGATATGACTCAAACTTTCTAAGATCAACCTCGCTTGCTACAGGGTTCTTTGCCAAATACTCCTGTGCCTCATCGCGATCAATTGCAAGGTCCTGAATTTTACCTCGCCTGAACTCCACATTTGAATAACCGATTTTCTCGGCGACGACCGCCTGGCTGCGTCTAGCAAGATCAAGCATCGAATCATTCATATCGACACCAATCACTCGTCCACCTTCACCGACAACTTGCGATGCGATGAAGCAGATCTTTCCACCACCGCTACCTAGATCAAGAACGGTCTCCCCAGGCAATAGGTACTTCGATGGATCCCCACAGCCGTAATCACGCTCAATCACTTCCTCTGGAATCACCTGAAGATACTTTGCGTCATAATCGACTGGACAACACAAAGAAGCCTCGCGTTGCTCTGCGGCCTCGGAGTAACGTTCCTCAACCGCGTGAACCACATCGATAGTTTTATTGTCACTAGCCATTCCGATTCCTCAAAGTTCCTTTGATGCGAATCAAGCATTCGCATTAACGCCACAACTAAAAAAAATAAACTCGACGTCAATTCGTTAAACGGTGTTGGCAGCCATTCAAGCTCACATGATGCCCTTTTCCCCGACACTCTTTCGGTCTGCTTGATGTTAAACGGTAATCGCTCCACCGCAACTGCTTCCCGCACCAGCGGTGCAAGCGTAACAGTGATCCGCCACGCAAATTGACTTGCCAATCAAATCGTCTAGCCGGTTTAAATCCCAGATAGACAGCGGGATTCTACCTTGATCGCTTATACCCAACATCTGATTGAAATCACAATCGTATACTTTTCCATCCCAACTGATGGAAACAAGAGATTTACACATAACCTGGTCGGCAGCATGGCGATTAAAACTGCGTTCAAGCAACTGAAAATAACCTTCTAAATCCCCACGCTTCTCCAAGAATCGCGCAAAGCGTTTTACGGGCAAATTAGTAATCGTGAGAAGATGGTTGAAGACAATTCCATATCGCGCAGCGAGCTCTTTCTTGTAAGCGATTTCCAGTGTGCTTTGATCAGGGGGCAAACTAGCCCCGTTCGGATTGAACACCAAATCCAATCGCAAACCGGTATCTTTTTGCCCGAATCCCAGCGAGTTCAAAAGCCTCAATCCATCGATGCTTTTTTGAAACACACCTGATCCACGCTGTTTGTCGACATTATCTTCCAAGTAACACGGGAGAGATGCGACCACATCCACTCGCTGACGCATCAAAAAATCCGACAACCATTCCATCCCCGTTTCGAACAAAACTGTCAAATTACACCGATCAATGACACGAAGATCGCGCGAGCGAAATGACTCGACCATTTCCCGAAAGTTTGGATTCAGTTCAGGTGCGCCCCCGGTTAGGTCGACGGTCTGAATGGTGCCGCATGCACCAGCTAGCTCCATGATTCTCGCCGCGGTAGGTCGATCCATATTCTCGCGAACTTTGGTGGGCCCAGCCTCCACATGACAGTGGGTACAAGCCTGATTACACAACTTTCCAAGATTAATCTGCAAGTCGGTCAGTGTATGACGCGTCATCTCAATCGACTCTTCAAGAATCCGACTGGCGAAAGAAGGCACCAAACCGGTTTCCTGACCTGAATCAATGATTGGCAAAAGAGATTTCATTTGGATCACAGTGGAATCGGTGGGTTAAAAGCTGGCAGCACTCAAAACATTCATTTGGAATAATTCAGCATTATTCCACAGGCATCGCAGTCCGAGAACCTGCTACAAACTGGAATGCCGAAGTGTTTTGAGTCATCCGTTTTTTTGCAAGTACGATCGATAGCCAACCAAATGAAGCGGCAAGGGTTTTGATCCATCGCCCCAACCGAACATCCGAAGGTAAGTCCCCATCCGACTATTCGGTTAAAAACGGTTTTCAAACCAAAATCATTTCTTGCCGAAAAACAGAGTAGCATGTCGAATAACGTCGCGGATCGAGTGTAAAAAAAAGCCGAGTGAATCCGGTGATCACCTAGGAGTAGCCCCAGCAGACTGGCCATGAATTCAAGTGTCACGAGGCCTAAGCTGGTACCTATGTTCGTTGGCACCTGTGTTCATTAGTACCTGGATTCGCCGGGTCGATACAGCTTCCACGAGTTTTTGACACCTAGCAAACTGCTGTAGCAAATCTATCGATTTGTTTCTGGTCGAATGTGAGCCACAACGAGAGTGATGCATTCCTTTGCGGATTCGCGTCGAAACAAGATAAACCGATCGGTGGATCCCTACTCAAAAACGCCGAAAAACAAATTGATTGGCCACAGCTGTATTGATGAAAAAAGATTTCGATCGCACCGTTTACCAACTTGTCGCCACCAGTGCTTTTGGCCTCGAAGCCCTTGTGCGCCGAGAACTAGAAGCACTTGGCTATTCGGCCAGGATTGTCGAACCAGGTCGCATAGCGTTTGAAGGTACAAGTCGCGATATTCTCCGAACGAATCTTTGGCTACGTACAGCAGATCGAATCTTGATCAAGATCGCAGAGTTCGCCGCAGGTGACTTTGATGCGTTATTCGAATCAACCCGAGCAATCGACTGGACGCCCTTCATTCATCAACAAGGTCAGTTCCCCGTTAATGGACGCTGTATTCGCTCGCAACTGACGAGTGTTCCGGCATGCCAGCGATCCATCAAACGAGCGATCGCGGAATCACTGATGAGGGACTATTCATGTACTGCCCTACCGGAAAATGGTTCCGCTTATCGAGTTGACTTCACGATACTAAAAGATATCGCGACCCTCACCCTCGACACGTCAGGAATCGGACTACACCGGCGAGGCTACCACGAGCGAGGTTCCGCCCCACAAATCAAAGAAACGCTGGCCGCTGCACTGGTCATGCTAAGCTACTGGAAGAATGGCCGTCCCATGATCGATCCCTATTGCCGTGGCGGCACCATTGCGATCGAAGCAGCAATGATCGGGATGAATATCCCCCCAGGATTCAATCGATCATTTGCATGCGAGGAATGGTCTGAAGATCATGAAAACGTCGCAAAAGAATTACGATCCGAATCCAACAACCAGCGTCTCACGAGTCTTGAAACACGGATCATCGCTAACGACACGGACCCGCGGATTTTGCATCAGGCGCGTTCGAGTGCCGATAAATTCGGAGTTCATCAATCCATTCACTTTGAGTGCAAAGAGCTTCACGAAATCAGAAATCAGAAACGCTTCGGCTGTCTGATCACCGTGCCAATTCTGGGAGAAAAATTCCAGTACACGCGGGACCGAGACGACTACTATCGGCAACTACCTGATCTATTTCGGCGACTACCGACTTGGTCGCACTATGTCTTCACTGACTTCAGACAACTCGAAGCTCTGCTCGGTCGACCGGCGGATCGACGCCGTAAACTTTACAGCGGTCGAGATTCGATGACGTATTTTCAATTTCACGGCCCAAAACCTGTCACCAACCCACTGAACAATCATCCGTCCCCCTCTAATCTTTCCTCGGATGATTCGCTTGTCGATCAACCGCCGGTAGCTATTTCTAAAAACACACCCCAGCGAGCGACTCCCCTGAGTGAAAATTTGGAGGTCGCTCCTAGCCAAATTGATCAAGAATCAAAATCACCGCAGAGCACCAACGTAAACGCTGCCCCTAGCAGTCTTAAACGGACAGATTTTTCTTTTGCAGAAAAAACTGATAGATCATCCCCATCCGAGCCAAAACCGAACCCAGCAGCGAATCATCAAGAACCGCGTTATGAGCATGCGTCGGGACCGGCGGCCTTTGGCGAACTTTCTGCGAAATCTCGCGAACAAGCCACATTATTTGCGAGCCGGATTCGCAAACGAGCCAAACATTTAAGACGATGGCCATCGAAACGTGGCATCACGTGCTATCGGATTTATGAACGTGATATTCCGGAAATCCCTTTAGTCGTTGATCTTTACGAAGACTGCATTCATATCACCGAATACGAACGTCCGCACGAACGAGACATCGCTGAACATGCCAATTGGCTGGAGCTGATGGGGACGACAGCGGCAAACTGTCTAGAGATTCGAGCAGAAAATGTTTATCTCAAACGCAGAGAAAGACAGAAAGGAAAAAACCAACACGACAAGGTTGCGGAAACATTCGCGCGTAAAGAAGTTCAAGAGGGAGGACTAAAGTTCCTTGTCAATCTTGCAGATTACGTTGACACCGGACTCTTTCTAGACCATCGCGTTACTCGCGGAATGGTACGTGATCAGGCAAAAGGAAAAAGCTTCCTCAACCTCTTTTGCTATACCGGATCTTTCACCGTTTATGCAGCAGATGGCGGAGCGAGTCGTTCCGTGAGCGTTGATCTTTCTCGAAATTACCTAGAGTGGGCGAAGGCGAATCTGGAATTGAATCGCCTTCATGGCGATCAACACCAATTCATTGCAAAGGATGTGTTGCAGTTTATCCAAGACCATCCAAAACGTCCGAGCTATGACTTGGTTGTCATTGACCCGCCCACCTTTTCGAATAGCAAACGCACTGAAAATGACTGGACCGTTCAAGGGCAAGCCGAAGAATTACTGCGTCATGTGCTTCCGCTCGTTACGCCGGGCGGTGTGATTTATTTTTCAACAAACTTTAGACGCTTCAAATTCGCGCCGGAAAATCTTGGTTTAGCCGAAGCACACGAAATTTCACGGCAAACGGTTCCCGAAGATTTTCGCAATCGCCGCATCCATCGGTGCTGGAGACTGGTTCGATAATCAGAAGAATTCTTCGGTGTCACGCGTCTTCATCACCCTAGCTGACTCTTGCAACTCAAGAGGTAGATGACGGGCTGAGCAATGCAGCAACAAATCGCCACGAATCTGTGGCTTGCATCAGCAAGCGAAACCAAAACGATATTGATGGTGTGGTGGAATTGAATGGATCCCAAGAAAGTAAATTTTACTAGAACTTGGAAGAATGCAAAAAAGCGTAGAGTCCTATCAGTGTCTTCCCATCTCGAATTTTTCCTTCTTCAATCCATCTCAAAATCTCTGAACGGGTAGCAATCCGATTCTCAATTCTCTCAACAGCTTCTCGATTATGGTCGCCAGGACTCAGATCTTTGACGGCGTACAAATACATCAATTCATCGCTAATCCCGGGGGCAGAATAAAACTGATGAAGTAGCGTGTACGTCTCGGCACGATACCCAGTTTCTTCGGCCAGCTCGCGTTTAGCGGTCGACTCTGGATTCTCGTTCCATTCCATTGTCCCAGCTGGCAATTCCAACAACGTCTCTCCTACGGTGGGACGCGTGTTTTCAATCAACACGATCGTATCTTCATCAAGCATCGGTATCAGAACCACCGCTCCGGGATGCCGAATCACCTCGCGTTGATAGACCTTTCCATCGCTACCCTTGAGGTGCATCATGTGGACGTCAAATCGGTTACCTTTCAGCAGGATCGTTTCGTTCTGTTTTGACATCACTTTATCACCTCAGGTAAAAAAACTTGTCACTTAGCCTGATACACAACCTGCTGGGGATCTCTTTCACAACCCTCGCATCAATCAGCATTACGGTGTAAGACTATCGGAGTCCAATCCATCGGAGAAGCCCTCAGCTGGGGTGAATCGAGCATGGATCGAAAGGTTCGATTCTCATTGATTTCGTCGAGCAGTTAAACAAACATGACGTGGTTCGGATTTCTGAATTGCTACAAGCCACCAGGCATGACATCTCGAGACTTAGTCAATCAAGTCCAGAGACGATTGCGGAAAATCAAAGTCGGGCACGCGGGAACTCTCGATCCCATCGCAGAAGGTGTTCTGGTATTGGGCATCGGAGCGGCAGCTCGACTCGTCACTCAGGTCCAAGCATATTCCAAGTCGTACACCGGTGAGTTTCGGCTGGGTGAAGATAGCCCGTCACAAGACACGGAAACGCAAATCACTCGACACCCCGACCTGCCCGTCCCCGACCGATTGAGCATTGAAGAATCGGCGGCCCGAATGGTCGGAACCGTATTGCAAACCCCATCAGCCTACTCTGCAATTCATGTTAACGGTAAGCGAGCGTACCAACGGGCGCGAGATGGCGAAGTCTTTCAGATGCCCAGTCGCAAAGTGCAAATCTACTCCGTAGTGGTCGACCATTATGATCACCCGATAATGAGGCTCTCGATTGAGTGTGGATCGGGTTCTTATGTTCGCTCGATTGGATCTGATCTCGCGAAACAAAGCGGATCATGCGCCATTATGACTTCCCTTCGAAGATCCTCGGTGGGCCCTTTTCACGGTCAACATGCAATCGATCTCCAGACAATCCAGCACGATGATCTCTCTCAACATCTGCTACCAGCTAGTATGGCGGTTGAGCACCTGTCTCGAATCGTGATCCCACCATCTGACGTACCCAAAATTTATTTTGGTCAGTTCATTGATGGGGAACTCATCGGCGGAGAAAACAACCAGAAAATCCACCTACAAAACGATAAAGAAACGGATTCGAGTCAACCGGAAAGCACTTCGCAAGAAGTCGCAGCAGTTGGGGAAAACGGAGAACTCTTCGCGATTCTTCGCCGCAAAAGTGGACGATGGCATCCCTATCGTGTCTTTCCACCGGCAAAAGAAGCTGTAGAAATGCAACGCTGAGCAAACGATCACTCTGGATTGTGCAAATTCTAATCGCGTCACCGTCCGAGTTGCTAAAATCAACGCTTTTCTGATGCTAGTGTCTCTTTGAGGACAGCCCGTGAAATCTCAATCTTTACGATTCATTTTGTTATGTGTCGGAATCTCAGTAGGCTCATGCTTCGCTGGCAAATGTTTCGCGGATATTCGGTTCACACGCGAAAACGCCTCCGCCATTGACCAAATCGTCGAGCAGGGGATTGCGGATGGTCAGATGTCGGGTGCAGTCGTCCTGGTCGCAAACAAGGATCAAATTCTTTTCGAAAAAGCGTACGGTAATCGGCTAATTGGACAGACATCAGAACCAATGACCATAGATACGCTCTTTGATCTTGCTTCGATCACAAAACCTGTTGCGACTGCTACATCGGTGATGCACCTGGTGCAGCAAAAGAAAATCGATGTGAATCGACCTGTTTCTCAGTACCTGCCTGAATTCAAAGGAAACGGCAAGGAATCGATCCTGATCTCAGAACTCTTGCTCCACACAGGCGGCTTGATTCCTGATAACTCTTTACGTGATTATCAACAGGGGCCGAACCTTGCGTGGACAAGAATCTGTGAACTAGGGATGTCTGCGAAACGCGGAGAGCGTTTCATGTACAGCGATGTGGGTTTCATCGTTCTGGGAAAACTGGTTGAACGCGTGAGTGGCGAAACGCTAGATGATTTCAGCCGAAATAAGATATTCAAACCTTTGGCGATGACTGAAACGGGTTTTCTCCCTAATCAGGAACTCAGGCTTAAATCAGCCGCTACTGAAAAACGAGATAACCGATGGATGAGAGGCGAAGTCCACGACCCTCGCGCGTATCTTCTTGGTGGCATTGCAGGGCATGCGGGACTTTTCTCTACCGCGAAAGACTTAGCCAAGTTTGGACAAAGCATGTTGCATCGAGGCAAACGTCATCCGCAAGTGATGAACGAAGAAACCTTTCAGTTAATGATTCAACCGCGAGAGGTGCCTCGCGGCACTCGCACATATGGCTGGGATCATCAATCTCCCTACTCCAGCAATCGTGGATCGACATTATCTGAAGAAGCATTTGGTCATGGAGGATTTACAGGAACCGTACTATGGATTGATCCTGCGAAAGGAATTGTTTTCGTGTTTTTGAGCAGTCGCTTACATCCCGATGGAAAGGGATCGGTAAATTCCCTTGCCGGAAAGATAGCGACTCTTATCGGAGAAATTCACCCACGGTGAATTACATTTCTGTCAAAAATAGATTCTCCGATATCTACACTGAATTCTACTGACCTAGCACCTCGCCCAATCTCTAACAACCATTCGAAATATGGCTACAAGATTCATTGTGTTGACCACCGCGATCTGTTTTTCGTTATGCGTGAACCTCTGCGTGAACACTTACGCTGTCGATTCACGCCCAAACATCCTGTGGATTTCGTGTGAAGACATCAGCCCACACTTGGGCTGCTATGGTGACCCGCATGCCATCACTCCGAACCTAGATGCATTGGCAAAAGAAGGAGTTCGCTATACGCACGCGTACACCACAGCCGGAGTTTGTGCGCCTTGTCGCTCGGGAATCATTACCGGCATGTATCAAAATAGCATCGGCACCCATCACATGAGATGTGATGCGAAATTACCGGACTGGCTGGAACCATTTCCCATGCTCATGAAAGATGCCGGTTATTTTTGCACCAACAATAGTAAAACGGACTACCAGTTCACCGAGCCATCCCCCAAGAAGATTTGGAATGAGTCCGGTGCTCGAGCGCACTGGAAAAATCGAGAAAACGCCGACCAACCGTTTTTTGCGGTGTTCAACTTCACCGGATGTCACGAAAGTGGAATCGCAAGTGAATCAAAGTACAAACAAGTCACTCGATCTTTAGAATCGAACGAGCGACAGTTAGCTGCAAAACTTACGACATTACCACCCTACTATCCTGACACCCCAATCGTTCGAGAAGACTGGAAAAGAAACTATGAGTTAATCACCGCGATGGATCATTGGGCGGGCGAACTCATTCGTGAGCTGCAGGAATCGGGCGAATATGAAAACACAATCATTTTCTACTGGTCTGATCATGGCATCGGACTTCCTCGAGCCAAACGCTGGCTATATGAATCGGGAACCCATATTCCGCTGATTATTCGCCTACCACCAAAGTATCGCGAAGATCAACAAGGCGTTCCGGGATCGACGGAAACACAACTCATCAGTTCCATTGATTTTGCGCCGACGACCTTAAATCTTGCCGGAATCCAAATCCCATCACATTTTCAGGGACGGGCTTTCTTGGGTCCAAATCTGCCAACTGCCCGAGAATATATCTTTGGCGCTAGAGATCGAATGGATGAACGCTACGACATCATTCGATCGGTGCGAGGCACTCGCTTTCGTTACCTACGCAACTTCGAACCACTGAAGCCGTACTATCAATACATGAATACGCCAGAAAAAGGCGCAACCATGCAAGAGATTCGTCGTGCCGAGCAACTCAATCAATTAAGTGAAGCTGGTCGTCTCTTTTCTGCGAATCGAAAACCCGTCGAAGAACTTTATGATGTGCAAACAGACCCTCACGAAATTCATAATTTGGCAGGTGATCCCAAATACGATCAGACAATCGCGATGATGCGAAATGCCTTAGCTCAATGGCAACGTGAAATCGGT
>JADHOA010000218.1 GCA_016779185.1 Rubripirellula sp. | reverse complement strand
GACTTTGTCCAACCAATTATTGAGTGTGTTAAGGAATTGCTGCGCGAGTTCGGGGTGTTCCGATGACAGGTTCTTGGTTTCACCTAAGTCAGTCCCCAAGTGATACAGTTCGGTGCTATTGTCATCGTAATTAAGAATCAGCTTGTATTCACCGCTGCGAATGGCAGATCCTGGGCGATTGTCACGGTGAAATGCAAAGTGTGGATAGTGAAAAAACAGATGGTCGCGATTTAGTTGATGCCCTTCAAGTAACGGAATAAGGGAGATGCCATCGATGGTCTCATTGGCCGCTCCGTCGGATGGCGAATCATTCGGTAGGCTATCGGTGGAGTTTGTTGCGTCAACGATCGTCGCGGTTAGATCCATGGTGATGACGGGAGTCTGGTTGGTTGTGCCTGGCTCGGCCATTCCAGGCCACCGGATGATCAACGGCACACGAAGACCTCCTTCGTAGAGATAACCTTTTCCTTTTCGCAAGGGATCGTTATCCGTTGCGCCAACCCAGCCACCATTGTCGCTGGTAAAGATGACGACGGTATTATCAGCAAGGTTTTGTTCGTCCAGCGTCTCTAACACTCGGCCCACCGCACGATCCGTTGCTTCAAGCTGTGCAGCGTAGATTGGGTTTTTCAGCCCACGTCCCTCCTTGCCCTTGTATCCTTCAATCAGTTCCTCGGGTGCTTCAAATGGGTAGTGTGGGTTGTAGGTCCACAAGCAGATGAACATGGGGGACTGATGATTTCGACGGATATAAGCAATGGTTTCATCCGCAAGGCGATCGGTAAGGTATTCGCCACTTTTTCGAGGTTCTAAGGTTGGGATTCGGTAAGGATCAAAGTAGGTGGGGGGGCCGCCAAAACCGCATCCGCCTCGGTTTACATCGAAGCCGTGATGGTCCGGCCAGAATTCTTTGGCGTCGCCAAGATGCCATTTACCAAAGAAGCCGGTGGAATACCCTCGTGCCTTCAATCGCTCAGCGAGCGTTGTGTGTGAGTGAGATAACGCATTGCTTGACGGAGGAGGTTGAATGACTCGGTTGTCTGGCCAAAAAGCTTTTTCGTCTGAGCCATGCTGAGTGATTTTCAAACGAGCCGGTGCAAGTCCTGTGATTAATGCGGCTCGGGTGGGCGAGCAGACAGGTGCTGCGGCGTAGGCGTCGGTGAAGCGAATCCCCTGCGCAGCAAGACGATCTAAGTTTGGTGTTTTTAATTTTGGATTATTTTGACATCGAAGATCCATCCAGCCTAAGTCGTCCGCCATAATCAATAAGATATTAGGTCGCGATTCCTTGATGTTTTCATTCGCATGGATTTTGCCGGTGAAAATAAATATGGAAAGCGATGTCACCAAGAATAAATTCTTGATCATTTCGCGAGTGGTTAGGTTCTTTGATGCGGTGCTTGATGTCATCGTTTGAGCCGAGAGACTTGAAAAGGATGCAGCTTCGTTGTGAACGTGAGTTGGCTTCTATGCCTGATAGAGCTGATTGGCAATGAGCGAATTGGCTGGAGTGGAATTGCTTCAAAGACTCAGGACGTCTGCTAAATCGTTGCGAGCAAATTTTGCCTTGCACGTAAATTGAAAACAGGTTCCAAATGAACTTGTTAACATTTCTAGTCAAAGCTGCGGATTTGTCGCTTTATTTCCATCGCTGTTATGGATCAATTCAGTCCAGCAATTCCACCGTCGCCGTAGCGTTCGCCTTCATCTTAGCTGATTGATCGAGCAAGAAAGGTTAGTGATTCATGAGGTTATCAGAGAGTTCAATGTTTCGTAGGAAATTTTTGCCAGATCAAGGGTTCGTCTTTTTTTTGATTTGGTTTCGAATCGTGATGCTTGCCGTAACTCAACTTGCAGTTTCGATTCCCAACACGGTAATGGGTGACGATTCGTCAAAGGCTGCGGAGCAATTGACGCTGTCTGAAAGTTTTCGTCTCAATGCCGGGATGGGGCAATTGGGACAGCCGATGCATTGGAGTTACGAGCACGAGGGAAATGTTCACGCTGAAATCTCTCCGCCGATAACGTATCGGTTACAGCAAACAACCGATGATCGTCTCTACTTAACAGCGAACGAAGCTTTTTTTCCTAGGCTTGGATTGCAAGCCGAAGGAGTCTCTGATTTGCCCGATCCATTCAAGCTTAATGGCGGTAAGGCATTTGAATGGATACAGGGTTGGAATCGAGGGGAATCAGCGGAATGGGGATGGTGGTGTGAGCGACCGGGTCAAGTCAGTTTTCGCGTCCTCATGCAGCCAGGCGCATCGAAGAGTCGCTTTCAAATTCGGTTCGGTGACGAGGTCGCCGTGTTTGTCGTCGAGCCAGTTGGTGACCAGCGGCGAGAAGTATTTCGCGGCGAACTGCAAATCAAGGAATTAGGAAAGCAGAGTGTTGAGGTGACTTGTCTTGACGATGAATCAAACAGTCGTTTGCTGTGGATACAGCTTGACGGTGAAGCAGTCGTCAATGCCTCCGTTATTCGAAAGCGTTGGAGACCGGCAGCGGCACACACGCGTTTTTCATCTTCCCAGCAGAAGGGTCCGGTAAAGATTTGGGTCATGGAAATGGATGCAGTCCCCGGAACGCTTGGATTCTATAGCCCGATTACAACGCCCTTTGGATACTACGGCCCGACATGGTTACCTGATGGCCGTGTCAATAAAGGATTCAATTTTTCACTTTGGTCGTACGGACGCGGCAAGCAAGAACCGCCAGTGGAGCAGTTGTCTCATTTACTTGCCATTGGAAATAAGGATGCAAGTTTTGGACAATTCGGCCACGAGGGAACAGGGGTGAAAATTCGTGATTGGGAACCGTTGGATGGTTCACAAGGACAGTCGCAAGTCTTTGCTTTACGAGTGGAATCTGGTGAAAATTACAATACGTATTTCAGTTACTTCTATCTCGAAAAAGAGCAGTGTTGGCAGCTATTTGGAATCGGTAATCAGTTTCATCAAGGTAAGCCGATTGAAAGTCTTTGGGTTGGTAGTTTTGTTGAAGTTCCTGGACCGCCGAATGTGCAGCGTACCGGAGTCTACCCACGAAGAATGCGATATCGGGGGTGGGTTCAAGATGTGTCGGGACAATGGTTCCGGCTTGACCAAATGGCCAGTGGCAATGTTGATCGCGAAAGCGGATTGACCCATACCAATCGAGGCGTTTCGGAGGACGGTTGGTTCTTCTTGGAAACTGGAGGCTGGGGATATAGGCAGACGCAGGCAATCGAGACAATCACTCTGCCAGAAATTTTCAGCGATGAACGACCCGAATACCTTACTGACGACAGCGCTAAGATCCTCGGGGCATTTTCTGATCCAGTTCAAATCTTGGAAGCAGAGCGTGATAGTTCTGATTTGATTTTGCACCTCGCGCTAGAAAATCGTGATCCCGATGCCAAATTAAAAGTGTTTTACGGCAAACACGAGGGGCTCACCTTTTCTGATCGCTGGAGTGGGGAGACTGAGCTTGAGCTGTCAGGCCAGTCTCCGCACGTTGTAAGAGTCGCTGGTTTTTTCAGTGAGGGATCATTCAGTCAGTCTGGTTTTTTTCGGCTGCTTTTAGTCAACGAAAATGGACAGTTTTGGACTCGATCTAGTTGGGAATGGAACCCGGCGATTCAGGGGATTCGGCCAAGAGAGTGATGTTATTCGCTCTCGGTAGAAACATCTTTCTTCTGATCAACTGTGTTTGTGATCACGAGTATTGGATCGCGAATTGGGTAAAGCCGTCAGGGGGCGGTCGGTACGTGATCATCTTCAGACGCCGAAAAACACAAACTGCACGGCTGCGTAAAGAGCACCTCCCGCCAGAATTAGACACGCGATTGGTCCAGTCCAAAGACCACCGAATGTATTCAGGGTCGCTTGTTCCGGTCGGTTTTTTGGGTAGATCACTATGACTTAACGACCTACGACGGGGCGTTTGGAAGATGATCCTTCACCGTAGGTGAATTCGAATTGAAATCCCTCAGCAGAAACAGATGCAACAATCGGGTGATAAAAGATTCTGTGGCGACCATTGCCCACGCGTCGTGGCTGCTCATCGATACCAATGATTTCTCCAGTTGTTTTGGCACCGTAGAACCAGAGCAACAAACTTTTGCCAATGGCCCAAATTGCAAAAGCCAAAAGGCAAATTCCAATAAGGATCAGGTAATAACCCATGCGATGATATTTCTCTTTTTAACGATATCTAGCAATCGGTAACGAAAGTAGTCGCCTATCAATAATCGGCTAACTCTCGTCATCTGTTCTTGTTCCGATTGGACCAACCGACGCATCGCCTGATTCACGAAGCATTCCGAATCGTTGCGATTGCCAAACCTGACCGCTATCGACATCCATCGCCGTTAGCCAGCCATAACGCCAGCAAGCGGTATCAATACACTTGATAAATCCAAGATCCAATATTTCGCCATTGATCTGTTCGGTATGTCCAACAATCACTGTTTTGCCTGATTGATGCGGTTGCACCTGCTCTGGTTCAAGCAGTTGCCACCGTAGGCTGTAGGCGGTGTTTTGCGAAATCGGTATGTGATGATCTGGGCACGCATGAGCAAAGATATGATTTTCGGTCTCGTAATAATTTTTACCACCTCGAATGAACTCAAGGTGCTCCTCAGCGATATCACGAAGCGATCCCCCGAATCGATACGAATTGAGAGTTGATACGCCACCGCACTGCATCCAGTATTCAAGAGATGATGGATCGTTAAGCGTATTCAGTAAGACTTCCTCATGATTCCCTAATAGATAAGTGAGTTGGCACTCGGACTGAAGGTCCATTAATTTGTCAATCACTTCTTTGGTTTGTCTTCCCTTGTCAATGAAATCACCTAGGACGATGATTTGATCCATCGGTTCGGGGGCAATCGCATCCAATAGAGTTTCTAATGCGTGCGAACAGCCATGGATGTCACCGATTGCTATGGTTCGATTCTTAGACAATGAGCTGATGATATTTGTTGAGAGTGAATCGGCACGAGAGATTGGATCTTAACTGTACAGCAAAAAGGTTGGGGATGTTATATGTACATGTCTAGGATTGTCTTGCTTGTGTGAGCGGTGTGATCGTTCCTGCCCATCTTTTCCTGGTCAGTTTTCGGTCGCGGAGATGCTGGTTCGCGGATCAGAAAATTTTTCAATCCTCCGCTGCTCAGGGATGACTATGGACCGAATGAGTTGCCTTTCTCACGGAAGGGTTAGCCCGGTCTAAGCGGATATGCCAGTTAAGCTACGGTCGGTAAAACAAGGGGATTTGAATAAATGTTTTGGATTTTTTTGGCGAGACTTCAAAACAATCGGGTGAACGCATGATGTCGTCAATTGGGGGGATTCGGTCGAGCAATTGGATGAGTTATTCTTTCGGAGCTAATTGAATTCTCGATTTCAACAAAGGAGTAAGGCGGATGCTCTTTAATGGACCGGTGAGTCGTTTTGCGACACCGATAATTTGTTTGTTTCTATGTATGTTGGCTTCTCCTTTGCAGGCAGAAGATGGTACTTCTGGTCTGGATACTGGCGACACCGCCTGGATTTTGACGTCAACCGCTTTGGTCTTGTTCATGACCATTCCTGCGTTGGCGCTTTTCTACGGGGGACTGGTTCGAACGAAAAATGTGCTATCCATTTTGATGCAGTGTTTGGTTCTGACTGCATTGCTTTCCGTTGTTTGGGTGGCAGTTGGTTACAGCCTTTCGTTTGACACAACCGGCATGGTTGCAGGTCAGTTTCGGTGGGAATCATTCGTCGGCGGGCTTTCACTTGCTTTTCTGAACGGTGTTACACCCGATAGTCTGACGGGGACAATTCCAACCGCGCTTCACGCGGCCTTTCAGATGACCTTTGCTGTGATCACACCCGCTCTGATGGTTGGTGCTTTCGCGGAACGAATGAAGTTTAGCGCGGTACTGGTGTTTTCAACCGTTTGGCTAATTCTGGTTTACATACCAATCTGCCACATGACTTGGTCGGGTGATGGGGGTTTGTTCTGGGATTGGGGGGTGATGGATTTTGCTGGTGGTATTGTTGTCCATGTCACCGCCGGGGTGAGTGCTTTGGTAGCCTGCATTATGGTGGGACCTCGTGCCGGTTATCCTCGCAGCCTTGATCCGCCCCACAACATGACCATGACCGTCACGGGCACCGCGATGCTGTGGGTCGGTTGGTTTGGTTTTAACGGTGGCAGTGCTCTAGCTGCAAATGGAAACGCAGCGATGGCGGTGCTGGTTACTCATCTATCCGCTTCGGTTGCAACGCTAGTCTGGATGGGAATCGAATGGGTGAAACTCGGCAAGCCAAGCGTGCTTGGAGCGGCAACCGGAGCGATTGCTGGGCTAGCTGCCATCACTCCTGCATCCGGCTTTGTGGGGCCAATCGGGGCGTTGGCAATTGGAACCGCCTCGGCGATTATCTGCTTTGCCTTTGCGACAAAGATTAAGCAAACGCTCCGTTATGATGATTCATTGGATGTGTTTGGAGTTCACGGCGTGGGTGGTTATCTCGGAACCGTGCTTTGTGGCGTATTTGCTGCATCAAGCATGGGGGGATTCGCCGACGCGAACTTCGCAATCGGTTCCGCAGTTTGGACGCAATTTTTAGCGGCGACCATCACGGCTATCTACTCGGTCATTGCGACCATTGTGATTTTGATGGTGATGAAATTATTCATGCAGTTACGCGTGGATGGGGACGCAGAGTACCGCGGTCTCGATTTGTCCGAGCATGAGGAACGAGGATATATTCTGTAAAAATAGTTTGCAGGATTAAACTTCCAATTCATTCAAGAGCCGCAGCAACCGCTGCGGCTCTTTTTTTGGTATTGAATGATTCTCAATGATGTATTGATCGCTCCTTAGCGTGCCATCGATTGCCTTCTGACGCAATAATCTTTGGACGGCGTATTCGATTGGATTGTTGACGAAGAGAGACTCTGTAGTGAAGTTGATAAGATTTCAGCTATACTGCCGTGGATCGCTGTGATGAAAGAAGGGCAAAGTCACAGTGGCGGGAGTTACTCAGACTTGCATGATTAGCTGTTAACACTCGTGGAGCGATCACTGATGCTGCTTCAACAATTTCTTTTCTAAAGGTAAAACGAGATGACCAAGAGACATTGGCATCGTCGTAGCGTGCTCCAGACATCCGGGGTTGCGATTGCTCTGCCAGGCCTAGAAACATTTGCTTCCACAAATGCAGCTGATTTGAATCCTGAGACTGTGAGCAAGAAGGCGAATCGATTCGTTTGTATTGGCACTTATCTG
>JADHOA010000217.1 GCA_016779185.1 Rubripirellula sp. | reverse complement strand
CAGATCATTCATGATCTGTAGCAGCACCGGCGTTGGGAAAGACGCGTTCCGATTCTTTGTTTACCTCGCAAATCGCGACGCTCCATTTGCCTATCCCAACGAAAAAGTATACCCGATCCCAAGCCGATGGGCGGCAAATACTTGATTACAGAGAATCGCTTGCTAGCAGTTATGCCTGTTTTACCGCGTTTGTCGCCGTTCGAGTTTTAATTGTCATTTCATTTGGCCCACCGGGGGGGTGTGCTTTTTCGATTAGTCTTTCCGGAAATCCGATCGAAGTTGTTCCACGGTGATCGTTGTTTCAAAGTATTTCGCCAGTTTGGGCTTCGTTCGATCGAGAACACGCACCCTACTACTGCCGTCACTTGGGCCAACCCAGCCCGTTTCGAGGTCCAAATCAATTTGCACTGAGTCAAACCGATTGGCGGTTGGATCGGTTAGACGCAGTTGAATGCATCGAGGCTTACGCGGCACCGGATCACCACAATCATTGATCGCTTTGGACTGGCTGACCGTCGACCAATCATAGTTGCGTTCGTCGAGTAATAGTCGACGCAGATGACCGAGTCCTGGTGTTCCCGATAGATCCACCGGTTCAAAGATTTCGTTACCCCTGGGGCACAATTCCATTCTTTCACCCAGTTGCAAAGCCAAGATGGTTTTTTCGCCCCAAAAATCGGTTGTTTTTTGTTTTTGCGTGCGACGTCCAATGATACTCATTGCGGATCCCGCGACGCCAAATATTCCAATCGCCACAGCGATAAGAACGCCACGCCGAGTGATTTTGACCCGGGGGTCATTGTACTTATCGGCGTGCTGATCAGCGGTCATGCTTTGGGATTCCGGCATGTGTACTTGAGTGGTTTGGGTGAAAAAAAGAAGTCATTCTTCAGCGAAGAGGCTAGGGAAGACGGTTTACCAATCACTGGATAGAGGGTCACTTCGCCAGCCCAGTGATGCGGTAATATCGCCGACCTTTTGATTCTAGAGGTAAGTGAATGGTAATCATGATCCCAGATTCATTTTTCAGCGATTCATTCTCTGGGGATTGCATGAAAAACAATCGTGTACCGAATGCATCTGGCAGATGGACCCGGTGATGCAATCTCGCACTTTTTTCAGCGATTTCCAATGCCTCAATTGCGAATTGGCACAAGTCATTCAGCTGCTTTGGTGATCGCCGTAGGCTTGGGTGATGGACGCATTGGGGGTTTAGGGAATACCCTATCCCGACGGGTTAAGTTCTTCTAGCGTGATTCTTTGGATCAGGTTTACAGCGATAAAGTTTGAGTTGACCATGAATCTTTCTCTTCCTGCCACCGATCATTCCGTACCAGGGGATTCGACTGTTCGTGTGCAATTAGATGACCGAAGTTATGACATTGAGATTTCAAGTGGCAAGGTTGAGCGTTTTGCTGATTCGGTGACGCGGGCGATCCCTGATCTCAGTCACGCTTTGGTCATTTTTGATGAGGCAGTGAAAGAACCGTGGGCTGCTGCTTTGTCTGCGGCCTTGGCGAGTCGTTCAGACGTGTTGCGAATCAGTTCAACTTCCGTTGCGTCTGGGGAATCGAGCAAATCAATTGACGAATATGATCGACTGTTGCAGTGGGTTCTCGCTGAAGGAGGTGATCGTAAGAGCGTGGTCTTTGCGGTTGGCGGTGGAGTGATTGGTGATCTTGCCGGATTTGTGGCAGCATCGTTCGCGCGAGGCTTGCGGTTTGTGCAGATTCCTACGACTTTACTCGCGATGGTCGACAGTAGTGTTGGCGGCAAAACCGGAATTAATCTGCCGACGGCAAAAAACATGGTGGGCGCGTTTTGGCAGCCATCTTTGGTTTGGATCGATTCACATGTCCTCTCGACGCTTCCTGATCGAAGTTACCTAAGTGGGCTGGCAGAGGTTGTAAAGTACGGCGTGATTGACGATGCCGATTTCTTCTCTTGGCTTGAGGTGAATGCTGTTGGGTTGGTCAAACGCGACGCACCCTCCATTCGTTATGCCATTGAAAAAAGTTGTCAGAGTAAGGCTAGAGTTGTCGGCGAGGACGAACGCGAAACCAGCGGTCGTCGAGCGATCTTGAATTACGGTCATACCTTCGCTCATGCAATAGAGGCAACCTGTGGCTACGGAACACTGTTGCACGGCGAGGCGGTATCCATCGGAATGCAGATGGCGGCCAGACTTGCGCTGGCGATGGGCCTGGCGCAACCCGATTTGCTTGAGCGGCAAACACAACTCTTGACTTCTTGTCGTCTTCCGGTGGTTTTGCCTGATGCGAATCCAGATGAGATGTTGCCGGTCATGATGAAGGACAAAAAGGTTGCCCACGGAAAGCTTCGTTTCATCCTTCCCAAACGTATCGGCGCGGTAAGCCTCGTTGGTGACGTTGATGAAAAGCTCGTTCGCGAAGTGATCCAGCAGTCGCGATAGATGAAAATTCGCGGTCGTGACTTCGAACGCGAAAAGTAAATTTAGACACAGACACCAAGTTGAGTCGCATCATGCGGTTCATCCATGATTCACTCAATTCTGGTTTGAGCGACTCAGAGTGCCCACTTCATTCGGAAGTCTAAATGGATCGCCGATCAATCCAAAGGCAGTTGGGTCAGGGATCACGTCGCAAATCACCGCTGTACTGATTTCTTTGTTGAGCAAGGTAATTAAGCCATGCTTGCTCGTCGTAGCCAAAATCCACGTCAGGAATCACTTCTTGAACGAGTGTAAGAACCGCGGGATTTTTTCGTGTTTCCGTCCGTATCTGCTTCTTTCCACCCGTTTGTAATCCCCCGCCATTTTCCCCGAATCCAACCTGCAGCTCCGGCCCCGGTGCCGACTCATACTGGTGCGTGGTCACAAGTGATTTGATGTAATCGATGGATCTCTCCGGGTCAGGAAACCAAGTCAATGCTTGGGCTGCACGATTGACCAACTGATTGTCGTTACTGGATAGGTACTGCAAGTAGGTTGCGATTGCGGAGTCGCTTCCGTATTCAACGAGTTGCTCTAACGCTGCCTCTCGTACCACGCTGTCGGGTTCTTCAAGACCCGTTCGAACTAGAGACTCGACGGCAATCAGGTTTTTATAGGTTCCGAGTCTCTCAACCCACACAAGACGAAGCTGCCGGCTTTGAATTGATTTTCCTCGTGATTCGAGTAGCTCTTGGGCAATGGCACCGGCTGCGAGTGGGTCATCAATCGCTTTGAGGCTTTCCAAAGCTTCAGGAGCTTTTGATGAACCTCGAAGAACCACCGCAAGTAATCGTTTGACTTCTCGATTCCACTTTCTAGCATCCACATTTTGTGAATCGCGGTAATCCTCAATCGCAGCTGCCTCGGGCAGCTCCCAGCCACCGGTACTGGGAATCATTCCTCGATTGGTCATTAGGTCGTCGGTGCGAATCCAGCGGCCGTTCTCTTGGGTGAAACCTAACGCTGCTCGAGCTTTTGAGTGATCGGGATCTAACTCAATCGCCCGCTCCATGTGATAGTCTTTGTACTTTTGGATTTCGCCAGGTACCTGATCCGACCGAACGCACCACAGTGCCATCTGGTAATGTTTTTCCGCGTCCTCGCCAAGCGTTGACGCGAGTTCTTTGTACTGCGCAAGGTCCGACGATTTTACGATTCTCTTGACTCGACTCGCTGGCACTGCGACTTGTATCGAGTCATTGACTTTGATGACGACAAAGTCCTCTTTTCGATCCACCACACCACTAAGGTGACCGCCTCCAGAAAGCTCAACGGTATCCGCCAAAGCAATCTGATTCAGAGGGAACCAAAATGCGAACACCGTGACGAGGTAGTTGAAAGATCGAATCACGATTGCGTTTTTCGCTGAGTGGGTGATTTTGATCATCCTTTTCACTTTCGTAAACGACGTCACTAGATGCGGGTTCGGACATAAAGCGACCACCGCGTTCCGCTTATTTTTGCACCGGCAATTGTTCTTGTGCTCGCGTCTCAGTTTTTTGCGATTACACCCTCGGTTGACTTTGTTCTGAGTCGATCGCGTTGCAGATTACGACGGTTTGTGAGGGTTCTTCAATGCTTTGGGTCGCATCGATCCAGTCTAGCATCTCAGTGATTCCAGTCGCCAATAGATTTTCGGATTGCTCGTCTATGCGATTGGGTTCTTGGGGGAAACGTTTGTCTCACTCGATACGGTGTGGCTTTGATAAACGAAGCGATTTCGAGAAAGGTGGATTTTCATCTAGGCCTGATCTGTGTAGTCAATTTTATCGGGTGCGTGGCTTGTCTGCCTTGAATCTTGCTCGCGGATACTAGGGTCGGCGAGCGAATGGATCAGCAGAATTTTGGATTGGGTTTAATTGGATTTCACCGATTGGCCCAAGCAGAGGATTTTGCTCGGCCGGTCGTCTTTGTGTTTTCCACTGGAGCTGCCCGAGTCTCTTGTCCGATGTTATACTTGACTAAATGGATCATGTTTGTAGTATTTGGTCTTCTTCGCCAAATTTGGGGTGGAAAAAGTATGCGTGCGGCGAGTTTGAACCATAAGAAAAAACAGGAAAATGGCGTTTTGCCATCCAGGCCAGTGGATAAGTCACCGGAAGAATCGCACGGGCAATTTCAGCGAAAATCGCCTCTACAGGTGGTTTCGATCGACTCCGGCGATCCACGTGGTGCTCTCGCTGCTTCGCCCCCGCTGCTGCCGACGGATGATTTACTGGAAGAATTAAAGTCTGAAAGTGAGCGTCTGGAGTCGGCGACTCCTCAGCAGATCTTGCTCTGGGCCGTCGAACGATTTGCTCCGAAATTCACCATGGCTACCGCTTTTGGCCCCGAGGGCATGACCATCATTCACATGCTTGCGGAAATTGCGCCCGACACCCCGATTTTCAATTTGGATACCGGATATCAATTTGAAGAAACTCTGCGACTCCGCGACGAGGTTCAAAAACGATATGGGATTGATGTTGAACTGAAACGACCTCAATTGAGCGTCGAGGAATATGAACGAGTCAACGGTGGGCCCGTTTATGCAACGGATCCAAATCGTTGTTGTTTCGATCGCAAGTTGAGTTTGTTGCATGATGCAGCTCGTGGTCATCATGCTTGGGCTAGTGCGATTCGTCGTGATCAAAGCCCGGATCGTGCAAAAGCTCCGATCGTCGGCTGGGATCGCAAATTTCAACTCGTGAAGGTTAGTCCGCTTGCCAATTGGACAAAGAGAGAGGTTTGGTCGCTGATTGCGAGTCAGCGCATTCCCTATAACCCACTGCACGATCAGGGCTATCCTAGCGTCGGGTGCCGCCCGTGTACTCGAGCCGTGCTGCCTGGTGAGGATGAGCGGGCAGGTCGTTGGAGCGGTTTCAAGAAGACAGAGTGCGGTCTTCATGACTAAGGTCACCCAAATAGGACCCCGAAGATGATCTCAGCTCGCGTCCACTACGCTTGTTTAGCGATGCTTGAACTGGCTTCTCACCCGGCAGATGGAACACCTGTCTGTCTTCGAGAAATTTCCGATCGCCACGGAGTGCCGGGGCCATTTCTCGTTCAGATTTTTCGGTCACTTCGTACAGCCGGTTGGGTGCAGAGTGTTCGGGGCAGCCAAGGTGGATACCGGTTATTGGTTCGGCCAGATGATATTAGTCTCCTGGAGATCGCGGAGCTAATGGGGTTTCAGGACACGGCTAGTCCTGGAACGGGTAAACCAACATCGGCTGAATTGATGTTGCAGGAGATTTGGGAAGAGATGTCCCGTGTGTCTCGTGAGGTGCTTGCCGGAGTGAGGCTGAGTGATCTCGCGGAGCGATTTCAGAACGGCGAAGCAACCATGTTCTACATTTAGGGTAGAGCTTGTTGAGGATCGAAACGCCGCTGTCGCAAATTCTTCAGAAGCTTGACGCTTGACGCTTGAATCGTAGGCGTTCGACGCTTGTTCAAGCGTTCTATCGTTCAAAGCGTCATCTACATGTCAGGTTGCCGGCGGAGGTTCACGCCCTGTCTATCGTTTGTTCGGTGGACGCTTGCGCTGGTTAGGACGCTCAATCGGCATATCCGGCTTCACAACTTGGCTCTTCAGTCGATCGACCAACGATTGAGACTTTTCTGGCTTACCACCCACACCCTCGAGCACAGCGGAATCAAAGTGCTTGGTCGTAGGAAGAGTTTTCTTCACCATGATTCGTTCGCAAATCCCCCAAAGACTACTGGTGATGAAGTAGATGCAGAGACCGGCCGGGACACGGAAAAAGAATAGGCCCATCATGAGTGTCATGATGTTCATCATTTTTTGTGTCATTGCTGTTTGTTCATCCGTGGCCGGCGGCATGAAAAGTTTCTGCTGCGTCAGGAAGAGAATGACCACGATGACCGGAAGCAAATTGAAGTAGGGGCCGAGCCATCCGGTGCCACGGCCAGATAAGTAATCCCAAAGCCAGTCGCCCCAAAAGAGAAACATATCTGGTGCTGCGAGATTTGATGCCCAGTCGGTCGAGCTCGAGACGGCCGCTTGCCGCAATTCGATATCGACTGAAAGAGCGCGGTAAAGACCGATAAAGATGGGTAACTGGATGAACATCGGCAGACATCCAGCGAGCGGATTGAACCCGACGCGTTGTTGCAGTTCGCGTTGTGCGCGAAGTTTTCCTTCCATGTCATCTTTGTAACGCTCGTTGATTTTTTTCATCTCTGGAGCAAGTTCTTGCATTTTCTGTGCATTCACCGCCGCTTTTCGGCTCAGTGGGAACATGCCGCCTCGAACAATCACCGTTAAAAGAATGATGGCGATTGCGTAGTTACCAATGTTGGCAAGCACATGGAGGAGCCCCGAGAGGATTTTTGCGAATCGAGCAAACCAGCCATAGTAAATACAATCACCCAAGCCGTATTGCTCGAGGATTTCTGGCTGTTTTGGGCCGGCAAAAAGTCTTAATTCTTGTCGCAGTGAACTTCCGGGGGGAACTTCGGCAACGACGCTATCCAAAAAGAAGGTTGTATTGACCGCACGTTCTTGATGTCGCGGTATCAACTCTGCTTCGGCGGCAATTCCTGCTGCCGCACGTCGCAGGGTTTTAAAGAATGCGGTTCCCTCGTTGGGGACGTAGGCGACGGTGAAATATTGAGCATCGACACCGATGTAGCGAAGGCTCTTTTCACCTTCGCTACTGTCGCTTGCAAAGATGGCCTCATTCGGATCGGCTGTCTCTTTTTTCGCTCGATTGAGCAAATTGAATCCGCTAAGTAGTCGATGTCCACCGGTCGCCGTTTGACAAACAATGTCACGTGCTGCAGCTCCTCCACTCCAGTG
>JADHOA010000216.1 GCA_016779185.1 Rubripirellula sp. | reverse complement strand
GTTCCACCGCTTCCTCCAATTCCGATTACTCCTGCGACACGATTCTCCGAGAATTCTTTCAGCAGGAATATTGAGAGCGCTTCTCCCATCAATCGGATGCTATCGCCTCGGTGATCGGTTTTTGGAAGATCCGATCCATTCAAGACAGTCTCACGTGAGATGTCCGGTTTGATCAATGGTTCAGCTAGGGTTCCGACATCAACGACCGTTACCGTTTGTCCAGCCTCCTTGATCTTCTTAGCCAGCCATGAGAGTTCGCTACCCTTGGTGTCAAGCGTTCCGATCGCGTAAATCGATTTTGCCATTCCTTGCTCGTCCAGTCGTTAACGCGATTGATTTTTATGCAGAGCCGATTTGACGCGTGGGGGTTAGGGGCTGATGAGTTTGACCATCGCACGTCCCATGCCCTGCCCAATGAGATAATAGGTCTCTGCATTGGTGTTCCAGTGGTAGGCTTGCCCTGATGGGCTGTCTTCTGCTGATCGATAGAACGGTTTCGTCTCGACAAAAGCGACGTTGCCAACGAATTCTTTTTGTTGAGCCACAGCTGCTTGGGCGGCCATCAACGAGAGTGCTCTTGGGTGTTTTTCATCAAAGCCGCTCATTCCGGTTTCGGCAATGACAACCGGTAGTAGAGGAGCGTTAAGGTCCCTTCGGATATCATGAATCAAGTGGGTCATGTTTTCTTGATATGCGTCATTGAGTGACTGGTTCACTCGATCGTTCCATCCTTGATGCCAACCAAAGCCAATCAGTTCGGGAGTGCGGTCTTTGAGTTCTGGGAAAATGGTTTCGAATTCATCGAGAACCTTTTTGGTTCCACTGATCAATGCTTGATAGTATTCGCCAGTCGCTTCACCTGAGGCGGACGGCGGACGGAAATCGACACCCAGGCTTTTGCCTCCCCAAGCTAATTTGATCAATAGCACCGGTTCTTTGAAATGATCTCCCAAGACCGCGCCAAATCCAAGTTCTGGGCCAATGCAATCTTCTCGAACCCCAAAGCCTGGCTTTAGCTTTCCGTGACGCTGTAGGTAATGAATGGAAACGTCATCGCGAATGACCCAGTCGCCCTCGGCATTTAACCAAGTAGAGATCGCGGAATCCGGCTTGTTTTTAGCCACGTATTCCAAAGATCCTTTCCCCTCGTTTCGATTTGGATCCGCCGGGATAACGCCATGGCCCTCCATGTTGGACTGGCCAGCAAGAACGAAAACTTTTAAGGCAGCTTCTTGGGCAACGACTTGGCTTGAATAAACGATCCAGCAGATGAGCATCATGAGCAGGTTCACGGGTTGGCGTTGCATCATCACTTTCCTCTCGTGGTTGTTTTTGCACGGCGGTTTTGTCGGCTTTGTTGAAGAAGAAACCGACTGGTCTTTTTGATGGAAATGAGTCGATCGGGTTCAGTGCTTGAGAGGGTTGGGTTCATCGGCACCGAATTGATCGGTTCGTCAAGTCAGCGACGATTATTGCTCGGCAATTGTTTCCCACACTTAATTACTTGAGGAGGAAGGTACGGGGGTACCTTCCCCTGGGCACCTTCCCCTCGGTAGCGTCCCCTCGGTAGCGTCCCCGTCTAGGGGCCGCGGGAGTGACACGCCACCGGGTTCCCGACATTGCGTTTAACTCGGGAGTCGGGTGACATGCGGATGCGACGATTATCGACCGTACACTCGCTTGTCGTTCGGGTCACCACCGCTCATTAGGTAAGCGAGGAGATCGCGGACTTCATCGCCGTTCAATCCATCAATCAGTCCCTTTGGCATCTGCGAGATTGGAGACGGTTTAATCGCTTCGACTTCATCGGCACTCAGGTAAACCGGATCGGCATTCACATCCGCCGGATAGACAATGACCTTACCATCGGCCTCGGACATCAGACCAGTGAGTGATCGGCCATCGTCCGTTAGGACAACAGAGGATTGATATTGATCCGAGATGATCTTGCTTGGGTCAATGATATGGTCGATCACGTAATTGACATCGAATTTGTTGCGGATGCTGGTGAGATCAGGACCCACGTTACCGCCAAGGCCAGAGAATCGATGGCACTTACCGCAACTCGCGGCAAAGTAAAGGCTTCGCCCATTCTCAAAGGATGCATCACGGAAGTTTGCATGAGCCCTTGCTGTGTCCAATGTCCATGCTTGGCCTGGACCTTGAATCGCTTTGATTTCGAAGTCCGGAACAGGGTCAAAATTTTCTCCCGTGATGTTCTGAAGTGCCGCACGATGCTCATCCAGGCAAAAGCCCAATGCTTCCTCTCGTATGTTACGTAAGAAGCCAGGGAAACTTGATCCGCCGGACCCTTTGGCTGCCGCATTCAAGAATTCAAAGTAGCTACGACGCTGGGCCAAGGTCCAACCACTTCGCAGATTTCGCAGCATGAGCGCGAAGGCAATTTCTCGACTCGGTGGGTGGTTGTCCAAGATGGCTTGGACGGTCCGCCCGTAGCCGGCATTACGAGATGCAAGTTCTGACCAGTCTGGGATGACGGGTGCTCCGCGATTCACGATTAATTCCATCGCCGGCTCAATCACACCGGGATCGTTCAGGGCAACAAGCGTTCGAATGGACTCGGTGTTAATGTCGCTATCGTTACTTGGGAAAACCTTATGGACTTTATCAATGATTTCCCCTCGCTGCTCAGGCGTTGGTTTCGCCAGACGAATCATCGTTAATGCTTGAGCGCGGAACCAACCCAGTAACTCATGACGCGAAAGATCAGCGAGGTCGATCGAGTTCAAGCTTTCCACGACTAGGGGTTGATGTGCAGGTTCACCGACACGGGCGATTGCGACAGCTCCGGTAATCCGAGTCTGTGGCGAGTCTGACGTCAGGACCTGTTTAGCCCAGAGATCAGTGCTTTGTGATTCAAGTGCAACGCGAGCCGCTGTTCGGAGAAAACGGTCCTTACTATGAAGGCTTGCGAGGGCTAATTCCACTGCACGTCGAGCATCATCGCCTTCGAGCTTTTGTCCGTGGAATTTTTCTAACGCTTTTTTCTGTTCTCGAGCGGTCGCAGTAGCAGCATCAAGACTGGTTTTTTCCATCGGAGCGGTGGAATCATTGCCGACATAGCGAATGCGGTAGAGTGCACTCTTTGCACCGCGGCCGCCGATGGTGAAATAGAAATGTCCGTCGCTGCCAACCACTGCGTCAGTCACTGGTAAAGGTGCACCGGTTGCAAACGGCTCGCTCTCTCCGCGATATCCGGCTCCGTGAGGTTCCATATGGATTGCGTAGATCGTTCCAAACGTCCAGTCCAAGGCGTAGATTGCGTTTTGATACTTTGCCGGGAATCTTGCTCCGATACCCGACGCAACGCCGGTTGGCGATCCGGGACCGATTTCAACCACTGGCGGGAGGCTATCCTCGTAGTAAGTTGGCCATTTTCCCGTTCCGCTGCGCCATCCATAGTCGCCCCCACTCACGACCTGACAAATTCGAGTGGGGCGATACCAAGGCGAGCCCATATCCCATTCCATATCAGCATCGTAGGTGAAAAGATCTCCCAGCGGATTGAGCGCGATGTCGTATTGGTTTCGGAAGCCAATGCAGACAAGTTCTTGTTCCAGTGTCTCGGGGTTGAGTCGAGTGACCCAGCCACCGGGTGCCAGCACCCCGCGGGCGTGTCCGTTGGCGTCCCACATGCGCGGCAGTGGTAAATCTTCTTGCCAATTGCTGACGGCTGATTTTGCCAGTGGTCCAAGTGGGGCGTGGTTACCACCATCCATGTAGATACCCTTTCCGTCTTCGGTCATGATCACAGCGTGGTTACCGTGTTCCCCACCACCTGTTGCACTGGGTACAACCGTTGCCGCGTCGAGGCGACCGTCGCCGTTGGTATCGGTGACGCGGTACAGATTCCCGCCGTTTTTGTGAAACCATAGAGAATCAAAGGCCCACAGTAGACCTTGCGCGCCGCTGAGTCGTTGGTCGCTGCCGGGTTGGTTCACTTCGAGCGATTCGATCTGCACGCTCGGACCCTCTTTTGATTCTTGCACTCGCAATAACACGGCGCCTTTTCCAGCTTGATCACACGCAATCAACCTGCCATCACCCATGATGGAAAGGGCAACCCAGGAGCCGTGTTCGTTGCTGTCAACTTCGTGAACGAGATCGACCTCGAATCCTTCGGGAACGTTGATGTCCTCGGTGGCAATCACACCTCCGCCACCATTTCCTCCGCGGCCGGGTGTTCCCCACGGACTCGCGCCAAAACGATTGACCACCGCCAGTTTGCCTGTCCAACTACCAATCGCCGTCTCGGGTTTAAACCACTGCTCTGCATCGGCTTGTGAGGCGGAGTTCCAGCTTTGATCCGACGTGATGACGGTTTGTTCGCCTTCGCCATGATCCACAACCAATTTAAAGACAAACGCTGCCACGCCACCGTCGTTTTGAGCTCGAACCGCGAAGGTGTTTTTACCCTCGATCAATAGTTTCGAGATGTCCGCAAGAAACGGGCTTTCCCACTCGTTACTGCTATGGATCTCTTTGCCGTTGATCCACAACTTCATCCGGTTATCGCAAGTGGTGTAAAGTTTTGCAGATTTGACGTGGCCGCCAATGGTTGCATCCTTTCTTAGGTAAAGAACCTGTCCGTCTGTGGATCCTTTGGCATCCCAAATCCAATTTGGAACCGGTGCTTTGGTGACCCATGCGGTTTCCTTGATTGATTTTGCCTGTCCGCTGGCAAACTGTGTCAACGGCATCAGCGAAAGCAGGCTGACGATAAGCAGCGAGTGGAAAGCGGTGCTTTTCATGTTTTCCCTTCAGGTGGGGCACGATGGAGGTTCGGTCGGAGTGTTTTTTTTGATTGTGATGCTCGCTCAAAGACAGCGAGGCTTGAAACGCGAAGGGGAGAATTTAGCAGATGTTCGCCGTGCAATCATGGCATCCGCAACGCCGGAACGTCGCAAAAAGACAAAGATAAAGGCGTTGCTCTCGGAAACGGCGACGCGTTTCGCTTAAAATACTGTGGCAGGTTCCACCTTGGATTTAGAGTTTTCCCAGACCACCACCGAGATTGGCTCGCTCTGATGTCTTTACCATCTTACTTTGTTCGGCCTTATCGCGTTTGGCTCGGCCATCTACCGGCTGGAATTCTTTGGATGGTTTGTATTGCTGCTGGGATTGTAGTCAATGGCCGCATTTGCGTGGCCGTTGAGCCGGCAAAGCAAGCTGACGAATCGATCACCTTTGAAAAACATGTCCGCCCTATTCTTAAGGCACATTGTTTTCATTGCCACGGCGAAGCCGGCGTGGTGGAGGCGGAACTTGATGTTCGCTTGCGTCGATGGCTGATCCGCGGCGGAGAATCTGGTGAATCAATCATTCCCGGTGACGTCGAGAATTCGCTTTTGCTGGAGCGAATGGAATCCGGGGAAATGCCACCTGGGGAAGAACGTGTTTCGGGTGAGGAAATCGCCGTTGTCAAAAGTTGGATTCTTTCCGGTGCAATGACGGCGCGGGCGGAACCTGAAACGCTTGATGAAGGTGACTATATCACTCAAGAAGAACGTAGCTTTTGGGCTTTTCAGCCCATTCGAAGACCCGAGATTCCGTCGCTGCAAAACGGTTCTCGAGAGTTAAAGGGTGATGATCCGAATGCAAACAAATTCACTGTCCATGCCGAGACACCCGTGGATCACTTCGTCCAACAGAAAATCAAATCAAAGGGTCTGGCTTGGTCTCCCTTGGCGGACCGGCACACTCGGATTCGAAGGCTGTCTTTTGATCTTCTGGGTTTACCGCCCACTGAGGAAATGGTGGATCAATTCATCGGTGATCAGAGCCCCCATGCATATGAACGCTTGGTGGATCGTCTCCTTGCTTCCCCTGAGTATGGCGAACGTTGGGGACGGCATTGGTTGGATGTCGCTGGCTATGCAGATTCAGATGGCTACACCGACAAAGATATTGAGAGAGAGTTTGCGTACTTTTATCGCGATTACGTGATCGAGAGTTTCAATCGCGATCAGCCTTTTGATCAGTTTGTGCGAGAGCAACTCGCAGGCGATGAGTTATTACCTGCTTCACAGGGTGACGATGATCTTTCGGATGACAGTATTGCGAAGCTTGCCGCGACTGGGTTTTTAAGGATGGCTCCTGATGGTACCTCCGCCGGTGGCGTCGATCGCGCCGAAGCAGCCAATCAAAACATTGCCGATACCATTCAAATTATGAGCTCTGCATTCTTGGGGTTAACGGTTGGTTGTGCGAGGTGTCACGACCACCGTTACGATCCGATTAGCCAAGCCGATTACTATCGGATGCGAGCGATCTTGGAACCGGCCCTTGATTGGAAGCAGTGGAAAACGCCAGCGCAGCGTCGTGTGTCCTTGTATACCAACGCCGACCGTGCAGAACGTGATGGAATCGAAGAAGAAGCGAAGGCTGCCGAGAAAATTCGCAACGATGCCCAAGCCGCACATATCGCTAGAACCTTGTACGAAGAACTGCTAGTGGTTCCCGATGATCTTCGCGATTCGCTCAAAGAGGCGTATGAGACAGAGAAAGCAATGCGAAACGAACAGCAGGTTGCACTGCTTGAAGAGTATCCCAGTGTCGGGAATATTTCGCCCGGTTCGCTTTATCTTTACGCCGAGCAAAGGGCACGCCGGGCAGGTGATATCGAAAGAGTCGCTAAGCAGAAGGAGGAAGCGTTTCTCCGTCAGGCAACCATGGAGAACGCATTGTCGCTCACCGAGGACGAGCAGCAGCAGATTGGTAAGTTACTCGATACACCAAGCGATCAATGGGATGCAACACAAAAAAGCATTGACGACGAATTCGGTGAAGTGTTTGTAAGGGTCGAGCAGTTGGCTCAGGTGAATCCGGACGCCTTTGCAACGCTCGAAGAGTATCGACAAGCAGCAGAGGTTTGTCGCAGCACTGACGCCAAGACCGATCTCGCAAAGCAGTTGGATGCCATCAAAGCAATTCGAGCAACCGCACCCAAAGAACATTTTGTTCGTGTCCTGCAGGAGCCGCCAGGGCACACGCCAAAAACGCATTTGTTCATCCGCGGTGATCATCAGCAACCTGATCGAGAATTGGGGCCGAGCGAGTTGACGGTTTTGCTTGGGGATGAACATCACGTTATCCCTGAGGATGAACCTGCGCTACCTACAACCGGCAGAAGGCTCGCTTACTCAAAGCAGCTAACCAGTGCGGAGCATCCATTGCTGGCACGAGTCATCGTGAACCGGATTTGGATGCACCATTTTGGTCGTGGAATTGTCGCGACACCGGGAGATTTTGGACGCTT
>JADHOA010000215.1 GCA_016779185.1 Rubripirellula sp. | reverse complement strand
CAATGCCGCTAATCCGAGTTCCTCAGAACGCGATCCAGCCCGGTGATGTCGTTTGGACGGTGCGAGAAGGAGCGTTAGTGAGCTGCCCGGTTCGTCGAGCGACAGTGGAGGGTGACTTTGTCATTGCCTATGAAGAAGCCGACGGGCTAATGGTTGGCGACTCGATCGTCGTCAGTCCACTTGCGACGCCTTTTGATGGACAGAAAGTGAAAGAGGTGGGCCAATGATGCGTTGGCTAGTTCGCTCTTCGATTGCCAATGCCTCAGCATTGAACCTCTGCATGATCGCTGTCTTGGCGGTCGGATGGTACTGCATGGGCGCAATGCGGCGAGAGTCCTTTCCCGAATTTGATTTGGACCGCATCCTTGTTACGGTCCCTTATCCCGGAGCCGCTCCCCAAGAGGTTGAGGAGGGCGTAGGGCAAAAGATTGAGGAGGCAGTGCGGACGATTGAGGGAGTGAAAAAGGTCACGACCGTTGCCCAAGAGGGTGCGTGCAATGTGGTGTTGGAGCTGATTCCTGGAGGTCGTTCACCGGATCGCGTTTTGGATGAAGTTCGGTCGGAGGTGGATCGGATCCCCAGCTTCCCGCTCGAAGCGGAACAGCATCAAATCAGCTTGGTGACCAATCGTCGGCCTTCTTTGCGCGTGGGGATTATTGGTCCCTACAAACCGGATGATTCGGGAAAAATCAGTGTCGAAGCGGAATTACAGCTGCGTCAAGTTGCCGAACGTCTGCGCGAAGATTTATTGTCTTTGCCCGAAGTCGCACAGGTGGATTATCTCGCAGCGAGAAATTACCAAATTGATATCGAGATACCCGAGGAGACATTGCGTTCATACGGACTCACCCTCAGGCGTGCGGCAGAGATCATTCGGAGAGAAAACCGCGAACTTCCCGCAGGATCAATTCGCAGCCAATCGCAAGAAGTGCTACTGCGGGGAAATAATCGACGGACTGAAGGTAGTGAAATTGCAAAGCTTCCAGTTGTCGCAGACAGTAACGGAGCGGTGTTGACGGTAGGTGACCTTGGGCTGGTTCGAGATGAATTTGCGGATGCCACTTCTCTCAATTTCATCAATGGTCAACCGGCGATGGCGTTGTCGGTGCAACGCAGCACGTCTCAAGACCTCTTTGCGATGATTGATGCAGTTAAAGGGTTTGTTGAGACTGTTGATGTTCCTGAGGGGTATGCGTTGACGACTTGGAGCGATGAGTCGGTTGAAGTTCGCGGACGACTGAACCTACTCGTTCGTAACGGTGGCCAGGGTTTGGTGATTGTGTTCGTCATCCTGCTTTTGTTTTTGGATCCCAAACTTGCATTTTGGGTGGCCCTTGGAATTCCATTCTCGCTCTTTGCGGCCGCTGCCTACCTGTATCTAACAGGTCAGACGCTGAATCAAATTTCGATGTTTGCATTTGTCATGGCGCTGGGGATTGTTGTTGACGATGCAATCGTGGTTGGGGAGAACGTTTTTGCTCATCGGCAGATGGGAAAATCCTATTTACGAGCGGCGATTGATGGCACCGTTGAAGTGATTCCATCGGTGGTGACTGCGGTTTTGACCACCGTGGTGGCCTTTGCTCCACTTTTGTATGTTAGTGGAACGATGGGCAAGTTTACGGCGGTGATGCCTGCTGCGATCATCGCGATGCTTTTGGCCTCGCTTGTTGAATGCGTCACCATATTGCCATGCCATCTTGCGCACGAGAAAAGTATGGTTTTTCGTGTGCTCCATTTCGTGCTTTTTGCATTTCGCTGGATGATGATTCCAGCACGTGTCGCAAACCGCTACGCCAGTGCTGGGTTGGATTGGTTTATCGCAAAGATTTACCAACCGACCCTTCGTCTTGCACTCAGAAACCGGCTCATCGTGGGCGCTGCTTGCGTGAGTGCGATCATCATGACGGTCGGGCTTCAAAAGTCTGGTATTGTCAAATTTACGTTCTTCCCAAGGGTTGATGGGAACACGCTCAATGCGTCGGTCTCCTTTCCAGACGGGACACCGGCAACCGTAACGGCGAAAGCCATGCAGAGGGTTGAGGACGCTTTTTGGTCGGTTGCCGAGGACTACGAGAAGCAGGGTAAGCCAATCGCAAAAAATTCGTTCCGCGTGGTGGGGGCTCAGGTTCGCGGATCGAGTCCTGGCGGTTCGTCTTCTCCTGCTGCGGGTGGAAGTCACAAGGGTAGCGTTGAGATTGAATTAATTAAATCCGAGGATCGCGGCGTTCCGAGCCAGGAGATTGTTGGCAAGTGGCGTGAGAAAGTTGGTTTTATCCCGGGTACCGAAGAACTGACACTTGGGACACGCTCGTTTGGTCCAGGTGGTGCTCCGGTGGAATTCAAACTACTGGGATCTGCTGCGGCAGTTTCCGATCTCGAAGCGGCAGTGGAACGATGTAAAAAGCAGCTTAGTTCCTACCCTGGACTGTTCGATATCAGGGACGATTCGGTTCCCGGTAAGTGGGAGTATCGCTTCCGGATTAAGCCAGAGGCGTTTGCGATGGGCGTACGAACCGCCGATCTCGCAGAGACGGTTCGAGCAGCTTATTACGGCGAAGAGGTGATGAGAGTGCAACGTGGGCGGCACGAAGTGAAAGTGATGGTGACTTATCCGCGAGAGGATCGGAAGTTACTTTCCAATTTTGACGAGATCAGAGTTCGCTTGGATGATGGAATCGAAAGACCGATCACTGAGCTTGCACAAATCGATATCGTCAGAAGCTATTCGGAAATCAACCGTATTGACCAAGCCCGATCCATCACAATCTCGAGTGATCTCGACGAAAAGGTTGCCAATGCGGCCGAAGTTGTTGCGGATCTGCAGGCCGATTTTATTCCAAATTTACTCACCGAATTTCCTTCGATTCGAGTTAGGTGGGAAGGTCAGCAAGAGCAACGCGCGGAATCCCTTGGTAGTCTGTTTTTCGGGTTTAGTGTCGCGTTGATTGTGATGTTTGTTCTGTTGGCGATCGAATTCAAGTCTGCCGTTCAGCCGGCGATGATCATGTTGATCATTCCCTTTGGAATGCTAGGAGCGGTAATGGGTCACCTGTTTATGGGAATACCACTCACGCTTTTCAGCATGTATGGGATCGTCGCACTGACTGGCATTGTCGTGAATGACTCAATTGTCCTGATCGATTTCATCAACAGCCGAGTGCGTAGCGGTGTACCGATTCAACAGGCAATCGAAGAATCGGGTTCGCGAAGATTTCGGCCCGTTCTGTTGACCACCATTACCACGATCGGCGGACTGACACCTATTCTTCTTGAGTCATCGATTCAGGCACAGATTTTGATTCCGATGGCGACCAGCATCGCATTCGGTGAGTTCTTTGCAACGGTTGTGGTTCTCTACCTCGTACCGGTGACTTATTCGCTGTACTGGAGTGCGGGTGGCCGCCTAAGTGAACAGGCTCATGCAGAAGCAGAACAAGCAATGGTCGCACTCGATTGAGGTTGATCCATGTAAATCCGATCCGATCGATTGGCCTGATCGGTGCACTCAGCAGGTGAGCTGATCGGTGGAGACGCCGGATAGTCTGATCCGTGCACTCACCGTTTCAACGACTCTGAAAAAAGGGATATAAAAAAAGGCACACGGAACTTCATCCGGTGTGCCTGTCTCGTTTATCGCCGGCTTTGATGTTTGGGGTCTACGCCGCTTGAGGCGAAGCTGCCTTGGATGCTGCCATGTACTTGGATAGTTCGTAGCTACCGAACAGTACACCTGTAAAAGCCAAATCCCCAACAAGAGTGTATCCATAAAAGGGGATCGCATTGACGTAGCAAGCGATCAAGCCTGCCAGCGACAAGGTGTACCAACCGCTCATCCACACACCAAAGTTGCTAATGACAAAAAAGGCCGTCGAGGCAACTAATGAACCTGCCGGTGCTTTTAGCCAAAGCGATTTTCTCGATGCAATCAGGCGTCCCACAGGCACCGCGGCGACCACTCCTAGGTACACCGCAAGCATGGTTAAAGGATTGTAAAAACCCATGCCCGGTATCCGCAGTAATTGGCCCGCAATGTCACTCAAAAGCAGTGTTGCGACTGGAACAAGGTAAGCTCGACGACCCGAAAGGTAGCATCCGGCAAATAGACCAATCGCCCCAATGCAGGCGACGTTTGGCGGATGAGGAAACAATCGGGTTGCGGCTGCCGCAATGATTAAAAGATAAAACATCAAAATCCGTCTCCACGGGGGCATCCAGAACGTTTTGCGATTCCACTTAGTTCTATCCGCTAGCGTTCCGCGTGGAAAGAGCATGGAGCGGGTAAACTTTTGTCTTCGGAGTCGCTCGGCGTACGCATCACGGCGGCGAAAACTGCGGGCTATTCAACGAACCTGCCGAACGAGACCGGTTTTTTGCGTGGTTTTTTAACTCACCGCGGTGCTTGGGGCCGTCTTGTCTTTAACGATCCCAAGTGACGGCTGTGAGAGCCGTCTAGACAATTATTTGGAGAGCTTAGGGGACTAACAAGAAGAGACCCGAGACAGCGGCGGTCTCTGCAACAACCGCTTTTCTTTCATAAGGTGGACGTTGTCGCAGCGCCGGCACCGAATCGCCGGATCGGTAGTATCCAAGCGAGTACTCTTTCTCTTGGGGCTCGCTGACGGTCATCAGGTAAGGCAGTAACGGAATGGTCGTAAAAAACCTTGCACCGCTGGCCAGTGGTTGTAATTTCCCAAGCGGCTCCCGACCGTGTCGCTCCAGCATTCGGTCTTCGAAGTAGCGAGGGCTGGAAAAGGTGTTGGCAGCTTCCCAGTGGATCGTGGTTAAATCCCAATTCGGATCACGCTCCACTCCGCTTTCGGGCAAGACGACGCTGGGAACGGTTTGTTCATTACGAAAGTCTTTGGGGACCTGAGTTAAGCGATCAAGGTCCTGAACGGTGGAGGGGGCTTGGAGTTCGGGTAGCTTAAAGCTGCCGTTGACCGCCTGAGGGATTTGATCCGTTTGCACCAATCTTCGAACTCCTCCGTTGGAATCGACGGTGTCGGTGTCATCAAGCGGAGATGCAATCAAGACTTCTGCTGTGATCGGAATATAATCCGATTGATTTTGTCCGAATGCTGAATCACAAGGGAGTGCCAAAGCAGCCGCTGCAATGGAAGAATAAAACAATGCGGAGCCGATGGGACGCAACATGACAACACCTGAACGTCTTTCGAATTGTAAACTGTGTTATGGGAATCGGCAGTTGGCGTAGAAAAATCCGAAAAATTCGCTTCTGTCGCTATAACCGGAATAACTTACCGTTAAACGATTGAGGGCAAGAAAATGATTTCTCGTCCGATATCTGAACTGTTACCGGTGCGTATCAAACGGTGCGTGTCAAACTCGGCGCAGCAATTAGAAATCAAGTGATTGAAGGTCTTGCGGCATGACAAAAGAAGAAACAGAGGACTTGTCTCGGCGGTCAGTGCCAACGCGAACAATGCTTGACGATTTGATTGTGTTCGCAATCCTTGGCGCGCCGTCCGTGTTCTTCTTTTTACGGGATGACATGACGTCTCTCACTCTTTGGCTTTTTGCCGGCGTGATGGCGCTCGTTGGTTATCGTATCGGTCTGTTGATGCATCTTGCGGTAATTCTTTCTCTGCTTGTACTAGCGGATGTCGGAGAATCCATCGCCAAGATGATTCAGGAACCGATCACACAACTGACCGGTTTAACCGGCCTTGCAAATCGAATGGTGGGTTGTGCCCTCGCAGTGATCGTCGTTGTTACCTCAATCACACTAATCTCTCGCTGGCTCTCTCGAGGTTTTCTGCAGCAAGGCAACCGTCACCGTTGGAATCATTGGTTGGGCTGGCTTGCTGGATCGATCGAAGGATTTCTGATTCTTGCGCTGTTGATCGGCGTGTTTTCGACAATCGCTCAGTATCAACGTGAGAATCAGGTGCAAAGCTGGGTGGGCGAAGTGACCGGTGGAGGTAGGAAGGCTAAATTCCTAAGATGGGTGGAGGGAAAGGGAACGCAATTCGAGGAGTCTCGCGTTGGCAAGGTGTTCGTGGGGCCTCGACCTTTAGTGACGGTTCGGGAGTGGGGAATCGTCAAAAAAACCGGAACCGTTTTCGAGTTTTTTGCTAAACCCTCTTCGATCAAGTCGCTACAAAAGTTCCCTGCTTATCAAGAGTTGACCAGCGATGGTGCCGTGAACGCGTGGCTTAAAACTCTGAAAGATGACAAGCCCGTGAAAGAGATGTTCCGTTCCAATCTTCCTTTGACCGGAAAGCAGATTGGCATCTTGCTGAATCATCCTGCAATTATGGGTTTACTGGATGAAACGGTTTTTCGACAGAAGGTAAGTGATCTGTTCGATGAACTTGATGCGTCCAAGATCGACCCGCCAGGGCCGAAGACCATGTTCTGAGATTGATTGTCAGTGATCAACGGCATTGCTTATCAACCGCAATGATCAATGAAAGCACGGTGGCTAGTACAAGATTAGAAGCTTTGTTACTTCGCTGGCTTCACATTTAACCATTGTTGGGAAAGGTTGATTTCGGGGCGAAGCGAGAAGGTTGCCGGTGTTGGTTCCGAGGCGGTTGCTGCATCGCCTTCGCTAATGCTCCTTCCAACGATTTGCATATAACCTTGGTAGCTCGCTTTTTCGTTGGTCTTGATCATCAATTTGACCGACTTTGCTGTATCACCTTTGGGTTCAGAGGTGACGGACTCTGACGAAATCGTTTCGTTAATGGAGTCGTCTTCGAATGTTTCAAGCGATACTTCGATTGGTTTATCAAAGCCATCCAACCGGTTCACGGTAATGGCGACTTCGATCTCTTTACCGGATTCAACTGAAAAGCGTTGAGCAGGCACGCTAAGTGTAAAGCTTGGTCGTATTTCTTGGACGACTAGACTGTAGGCGTGATGCGGACCATGACCGTCGACGGCATCAGAGATTTTTACCTCAAGGACGGCATCTTCCTTGGTGCTGAACGACACGGCCGAATCATAGTCGTTGCGACTTTGGTCATCATTCTTCGCAACCACGCTTCCATCCTGGGCTGAAACGATCGACAGAGATGTATCGATTGGATATCCGAGGCGTTTTGAATCAATGGAAGCGCGATAGCGTTTTTCAGCTTGGGCTTGGAATCGCACCGTATCCACCTCTTTCGCCTCACGGATGTGGCCTGAGTAAGAAAACGGAACCTCCTGCAACGCATCGCTTTCGGTTGTAGCTCCGCCCTGTTTTTCAATGATGCATGGATTCGCACCAACCGACCCTACCGGTAGCATGATTTCTGGAATCCACTGCCAGCCGACTTTGGC
>JADHOA010000214.1 GCA_016779185.1 Rubripirellula sp. | reverse complement strand
TGTCACTCATGGATACACTTTCCACATCAAAAGAGAATCAATCAAACAGTCGTCCGGACGCTACAAACCGACCTAAACCGCTGCAACGTTAGCGAATATCATAGGATGTGTTCAAAGAAACGCGAAGGAGGGAGACAACTTGCAATAGGATCCGAACCGGTCGAAAATGATCTTCTCTGCGATGACGTCTCACACAACGACAGCTACCCCCATCCGCCGACACCAAAAAACCATGCAGCGTCTCAATCTATTCGTCGTGTTTTTCTTCTCGATCGCGATCAGCAACCTTTTTCAGCCAAAACTAGCAACCCTATCGGCAGATGAACCTTCCGTCGACTCAAAAATAACGTTTGCCGGAACGGGAAAATCAACTCAGCAGACCCAGCCCTACGCCGAGGGCCAACCTCACGGACCGGCAGCAACCATGCCGGTCGGCAATCCCTTTGGGATTGAGATTCAAGGTCAAAAAGTGTGGATCACATCGGTCGACGACCAATGCATCTATCACGGATCGATCAACGGTACGTCACTAAGTCGGGTCGCCGGTAATGGATTGCTGGGCTACAGCGGCGATGGCGGTCTAGCCACCGAAGCATCCTTCAACTGGCCACACGAAGTTCGTGCGGATGAGAGCGGAAACCTTTTCGTCGCCGATACTCGCAATCATGTGATTAGACGAATTGATCACGCCACCGGGATCGTTACCACCATTGCCGGTGATGGAACCGAAGGGTTCGCAGGTGATGGTGACAAGGGAGACAAGGTCCGTTTTCGACAGCCGCACAGTGTGGTTCTCGATGGTGAAGGTGGTCTCTTGGTGGCGGATACAGTGAACCACCGAATTCGTCGTATCGACCTTCGAACCGGGATCGTTCGGACGATTTGCGGGACCGGAGAAGGTCGCCTGCCCAAGGATGGACAAGTCGCAGAAGGTGCGCCGCTTTTTGGCCCTCGCTCGCTTGCGATCGACGAAACATCAATCTGGATTGCCCTACGCGAAGGCAATAGCGTCTGGAGAATTGACCGACAGACCAATCGACTGCAACATGTCGCTGGGACCGGAAAAAAAGGCTACTCGCAGGAAGGTGGCACCCCCAAGGAAGCACTTTTCAAAGGTCCCAAAGGCTTAGTGATTGATGACCAAGGACGGATCTTGTTGGTGGATACCGAAAACCAAGCGGTTCGTGAAATCGACCCACTCAAGCAAACGGTCATCACCGTTCTAGGTGAAAGATCCAAGGCATTTCCCACCACACTCAAACGGCCACACGGAATCGCGTTTTCCAAGGAATACGGCTTTATGGTGGGAGATTCCGAGAATCACCGTGTGCTGCTAGTCAAGTAGCAGCGGAACTTGCTCCTAAATTCCCCAATAGCTACGAGCAAAAGAGTCCTGACACCTTTTTTAGGCAGACTGGCGGAGGGGGCGCGGACGTTTTTGCATCAAAAACGTACAATCGGGTCGCCGAGCGTCGTTATCAGTCCGCCCTAGGGTAAGCACACCCCTGCGAAGTGCCCCAAGCACCACCAATCTCGGCACCACGTACGCATCACCTCGAGTCCCAACCTCAGCTTTTTCAACGCCATGTCTGCCCCAGAAAGCAAGCTTCGAGCCCTCGCCAGCAGCCCCAATTTCCCCGAATTGGAGCAGGAGATTCTGCAACACTGGGATGCCAACGACGTCTATGCCGAATCGCTTCGCCGCCGCTCCGATGCACCTTCGTTCGTCTTTTACGAGGGTCCGCCAACCGCCAACGGTTTGCCTCACCCGGGCCACTGCCTCACCCGCAGCATCAAAGATGTTTTCCCTCGCTACAAAACCATGCGAGGCTTCCGATGTGAACGTAAAGCTGGCTGGGACACCCACGGACTACCCGTGGAGGTGGAAGTCGGTAAAGAGATGGGGATTCACAGCAAGGAAGAAATCGAGGCGTTTGGCGAAGAACCGTTCATCCAAAAATGCCAACAGAGTGTTTGGCGGTACATGCAGCAATGGCAGGACCTGACCAGACGTCTAGGATTTTGGGTTGACCTGGATGACGCTTATGTCACCTACCATCAAAGTTATGTCGAAAGCGTTTGGTGGAGCCTCAAAAATCTTTTCGATCGCGGACTTCTTTATCAGGGACATAAAATTGTCTGGTGGTGGGCGCAAGGCGGCACAGCTCTTTCCTCTGGTGAGGTTGGACAAGGATATCGTGAAGTCGCCGACCCCAGTGTTTACGTCCTCTTCCCGCTGATCGATCATCCCGGTCGCTCACTGGTCGTCTGGACGACTACTCCTTGGACCCTACCGAGCAACATGTATGCGGCGGTACATCCTAACAAAGTTGAATACTGTGTCGTGCGTGACCCGGATGATGGTCAAGAACTGATCCTTGCCAAGGCACTGGTTGAAACGATTTCGGCAAAACTCAAGCGGGACTTAGAATGGGTCCAAGACATCGACGCATCGCAGCTGATCGGTTTACGCTACGAACCTCCGACTCCTCACTATCGCTCCTCCACCGGCGATCCTCAGGGCGAACTAACCAGCGGGGGTCAACAACATTTGTATTGGCGAGTCGTCGCGGCCGAATTCGTGACCACCGAATCAGGTAGCGGGATCGTTCATCAAGCCCCGGCATTCGGCGAAGTCGACCACGATGTGCTCGTTGACGAGCAAAGACGTTTTGTCGATGGGCAAAAACCAGAACTGCTGTGTGCCGTTGGCCCCGACGGAAAGTTCACCGATGAATTCGACAGTTTCCAGGATCAGATATTTGCTGGAACCTGGGTCAAAGATGCCGACAAGCCAATGACCCGCGCGCTCAAAGCAACCGGGCGTCTGCTGCACCAAGAACAGTACCTTCACGAGTATCCCTTCTGCTGGCGAGCCAAAAACGACCCGCTCATTCAGTACCCGAGACGAAGTTGGTTCATTCGAACCACCCAGTTTCGCGATATGATGCTCAAGAATAACTCTCATATTGGCTGGCAGCCCGAACATATCAAGGACGGAAGATTCGGCAACTTCCTCGAATCCAACGTCGACTGGGCGCTGTCACGAGAACGCTACTGGGGTACGCCTCTGCCCATTTGGGTATGCCAAGAAACGGGACGCATGGAGGCCATAGGTAGCTATGATGAGTTACTCGCCAAGCCGGGAATTGATGGTACGCAGGTCTGGGAACAAGCCAAAGCCGCACAGCCAGAATTAGTGGATGATCTCCGAGTCCACAAACCTTACATCGACGCGGTAACCTATGCGTCACCATTCGCCGAAGGCGCCAGGATGAAACGCGTCACCGAAGTGATTGACTGCTGGTATGACAGCGGTGCAATGCCCTTCGCACAGTGGGGTTGGCCGCATCAAAATGAAGATCGCTTCAAGGATCAGTTTCCCGCCGACTTTATCAGCGAGGCACTCGATCAAACCCGAGGATGGTTCTACAGCCAATTAGCCATCAGCACGATGCTTTTCGGTGAAGGTGCGAAGATCTGCGAAGAAGGTTTTCAAGCTAACGACCCGCACTCCAATGCGATCGCCAGCGAACAATCATTCCCTCATCCATTCCGAAACTGCATCGTCTTGGGGCTGATGCTAGGCGAAGACGGAAACAAGATGAGCAAGAGTGATCGGAATTACCGCGAGCCACGTGAAATCTTTGATCGCTACGGCGCCGATGCCCTTCGATGGTTCTTCTTTTCCGGTCAACCACCTTGGACCGCGATTCGCTATCGTGAGCAATCGATCAAGGAATCAATTCCTGAATTCTTGTTGCGTCTGTGGAATGTCGCAAGTTTCTTTACGATTTACGCTGAGATTGACGGTTTCGACCCCACCACCGCTACCGCTGCCGATGATCAGCTTTCTCCCGAAAGTCTCGCCTCGGCAGATGGCTTTCGCCCCGCTTCTGAGCGTAGCGAGATTGATCGTTGGATCCTTTCGGAGCTGAATCGAACGATCCAAGTCGTCACCGAGCGGATGGATCAACTTGACAATTACAACGCATGCCAGTCGATCACCGAATTGGTTGACGGACTTAGTAATTGGTACGTTCGACGATCGCGAGATCGTTTCTGGGCAAACGCCGACGACGCTGAAACGCAGCAAGATAAAGCGGACGCGTACTGGACGCTGTACGAAACATTGATCCAAATTTCGAAGTTGGTAGCACCCTTTGTGCCGTTCCTATCGGAAACGCTGTTCCGGCATCTCGCCGCACCCTTCGGAGATCGTGTGCTAAAGAGTGTTCACCTTTGCGACTACCCCGTCGCCAACACTCAGCAGATCAATCACGAACTATCTGAATCGATGGAAGTCCTTCGCGAAATCGCTTCACTCGGGCGAGCGGCGAGAGCCGAAGCGAAACTGAAGGTGCGCTTGCCTTTATCGCGAGTCGAGGTGGTCCTAAAAGACGATCATCAAATCCAATGGCTCAAGACTCACGATGAACTGGTTCGGGAAGAACTCAATGTGAAGGCGGTGGAATACACCACCGACGGTGATCAATACGTTCAGTACACGGTCGTACCCAATTTTAAATTACTCGGCCCCAAAGTTGGCAAGCAAGTTCCCGCTGTGAAAAAAGCGTTGCAACAGGCTGACGGCAATCAACTGCTTCAATCCCTGCAGTCCGACGGCTTCGTGACACTTGTGTTGCCCGATGGATCACTGCAATTAACGGGTGACGAAATCGAAGTTCGTTTGCAAGCCAAAGATGGCTGGGCCGCCGCTCAGGGTAAGAACTGCGTGGTCGTACTGAATACCGAAGTCACCGAAGAACTGCGTCGGGAAGGAATTGCCAAAGACCTGATTCGCGCAATCCAAAACCAACGCAAGGCGATCGCCTGCGAATATACCGATCGGATCGCCGTAGCCGTCGTGACAGAATCAGACGAAGCGACTGCGGCGATCAATAGATTCGGTGACCTAATCTGCGGAGAAACACTCGCCGACCAACTGACAAGGTCCGTAATCGAAGGGGTCGAACCAGCCGAAACCGAATATGGCATGGTCTATGTGAGCAAAGTTGGGGCATCTTCATGAGTCACCCTCTTCTACCCATCACCGTTTTCCTAAGCGGAGGTGGACGCTCGCTTGAAAATTTAATCGATGCCCAAAAACGTGGCGAGCTCGCAGTTGATTTTCGGCTGGTGATAAGCAGCAGTGCAACCGTCCGTGGCGTTCAAATCGCTCGCGATGCGGGTATTGAAACCCTTGTCATCAACAAGAAAGCTCACCCTGACCCTGATGATTACTCACAGGCGATGTTCCAGCCTTGCCGCGATAATGCGTCGGAACTCGTCGTTATGGCTGGTTATTTAAAACATGTCTTGATTCCACAAGACTTTGAAAACCGCGTTCTAAACATCCACCCATCTCTTCTGCCCAGCTTTGGCGGACCTGGTATGTATGGGCATCATGTTCACCAAGCGGCGATCGAAAAAGGGGTCAAGGTGAGTGGTTGCACGGTTCACTACGTTGACAACCACTACGACAACGGTCCGATCCTGCATCAAAGATCCTGTCCAGTGCTGCCCGGCGACAACGCGGATCTTCTTGCCAAGCGTGTGTTTGAGCAGGAATGTCTCGCACTACCTGAAGCCATCCAACTGCATTATGCAAAATGGATTGCGTCCCAACCGGCTTGATAGAAAAACACCGCTAATCCCAATTGCCTACGAGTCAGACTCTCGATGTTCATGATCTCTCAGATGATCAGAACAATAAGCCAGTTCGCCACCACATTTCGAACAATAACGAAACTCCATTTCCGGTGACTGGTTACTGTTGACGCCGCAAGTCGCACAGGTATGACGCGGCTGATTCGGATTCACTTTCTTTTGCTTCGCTTGCCATTCGATCTTTCTCTGAGTTGCCTTGGCTTTGGTCCAGAGCATCGGAGCAAAGAAAAGAATGTAGTTCCCCAGTGCCGCGATCGTCATTAACTTCACCTGAGGCGGGCCGCCTACGATCGCCAGACCGTAACCCAATGCTTGCAGGTATGCAAGCCATCGAATCTGAACGGGAAGAATAAAAAAGAGACGTAATTCAAAGCGGGGAAAATAGGTCGCAAACGCAAGAAAAATGGATCCTTGCAAAAACAAACCTACCGCGGGTTCTTGGGGTGAAAAAGCTGCCGCCGCAATGGTCAGGATGTACCCAAGATAAAAAAACAAGTTGTAACGGATCGTTCCCCAGGTTTGCTCGAGCGCAGTTCCCATCAAATGAAATAGATACAGCGCGAAAAGCAGGAACAGCGGACTCGTTGTGGGCGGAATCATCACAAAAGTGATCAGACGCCACACCTCCCCGGCCAATACGGCGGTCCATGTCAATGCCGCTCGCTCAAGTAATTTCGGATCACCGGCAGAAGCTAAAAACACAATCACCTGCATCACAATGATCACCATCGTCAGATTGGGAATGACAATGGGACGGACGACGCGATCAAGTCGATCAAATAATTTCATCTTGCTTTCAGATCTTCCTTAACATCATCGCTTCAAGAGAAACCGTCACACGGTAGCATTGACGTGTAATTGCAAACCGCAATCGACCAAGGGTCAAAAAAATTCAACCGTGCGCAACGAGCTCTGTCGCAATTTACGAGGACTTATTCAACACGACATTGTCATGTGATTCAATCTCTCGGCGGAATCGAACAGATCACGATCTTTATCGGCCCCAATCGAGTTCTAATAGAGGCGTTGCCACTACAAACTACCCGAAGTGGCCCATATTGGCGATGCCACAACCCATTGAACAGTTGGATCGCCGGGATACCTCGCATTTCCGTTGCCTTTCGTTCAGCGTCACATGCCCAAGAGCTGGCAGCGATCATCATCGCACCTCGTGCGAACGCTTCATGGACGGATTACAAGGAATCGAGGCAAAAATGTAGTCAAAAGTCATTTTTTTCGTTACGATTCGCAAGCTGATCGGTTGAAACTCCGCGGTCTTAATCGGTGTGTTGGACCCAGGCGTATGTGCCGAGCCAAGACTCTCGTTGGACGAACACGTGATCACACGATGTTTTCAACCATTGGAACTCGTCTCTATCATCGACACCAAAATTCATTTCCATTTCCGTGCGAGTCCTTATGAACCTCTGCCGTGTGAGAACTTTTTTCATGGCGCTGATCGGCTCTTGCTTCAGCGTGCTGCTCGGCCCCAGTGCGTTCACCCGAGCTGCTGATGGTGATGCTAAAACTTCAGTGCTCGGTGCTGTAGAACCGTTAACCCGTTCAGAAATCTACGGGCAGGGCGTTCGCGACTCGCAGTGGCAAACACCAGAGAAAGAGCAAGAGGGCTTTCATTTAGCACCCGGATTTGAGGTGAGCCTTTTTGCTTCCGAGCCGATGATTGCTAAACCCA
>JADHOA010000213.1 GCA_016779185.1 Rubripirellula sp. | reverse complement strand
TTGAATTGAGGGAATCGTTCACGATCCACACTGTTGTGCGATTGGAACTGCCGGAAATCTAACCAGTGTCCACCGAATTCGGTTGCCCAAGCTTCAATTTTGGGATCGTCGATCATGCGGTAAACATGTTTCGTAAGCAGCGGACGAGAGTCCGTCTGAATCGTGTTTGCATCATCCAGAAGTTCTTGGTCCGGTTGGCTGGACCAAAGCAGATAACTTAATCGATTGGCAAGCTCGAACGAATTTAATGATTCAGGCTGCGTCGATTCAGATGCGAGTTCTAGGTGGTAGCAGAAATAAGGAGACATCAGTATCGAAACGAATGTGTCTTCGATTGCCTGTTCATGAGAGAGTAGGTCATGCGATATTCTCTCCTGGTAAAAATCAAGAATGGCAGCTTCGTCTTGTGGATCGAGTGGCCGCCGATACGCTCGCTCTGCAAATTCGGTGATCGCGGTTAGGTGTTTTGCTTTGGCCAAATGTTGTAGCTGTTCTACCTGTCGAATCTGAGAATTGATCTCCTCAAAGAAAGTGTCGATTGCTTCGATTTCGGATTGCCCTGCGTTGCTGCGGATCGCTTTTTCACGGTACAAAACGCCAAGCTTTTTGATCTGGTCTTCCTCTGATGCGGCGCGATTCTCTGGTCTTGCAAAATCAAATTCTTGGTCTCGCATGTAACGAGAATCGGTTCGGTCAAACCAGAGGAATCCCGAATACTGTCGCGTGGGAGCGTTGGTGACGAAATTCAGTTCGTCCCATAATTGATCCAGTTCAAGCTGCTGGGATTCGTTCAACACAAGTTCATACAGAGGTTGGTCGTCTCGGAAATAGCCCATCATGCTGTGGAAGCCGGCGCTGAGGAGTCTTCCTCGTTCACCATCTTGCTTTTGATTGTCCGAGACGTAATCGCGACCTCGCTCCGACAGATACAGGGCATCCGGAAAGACTTCGCAGAATTGAATGAATTCCTGAATGACTTTTTCTCTGTCGTCCGCATTTTTAGGTAGCTGCAACAGTTGCTCAAGAGGTGCTGCCGGCTCAGTGATTTGGTCCTGCAGTGGTGTATCGTTTGAGTCGATTGGTGCATTTGCGTCGGTGGCGGAGATTCGCAGACGCGTTGTATTAGCGAGTTGGCGATGTGCCACGTATTGTCGGTTTTTCCAAAGCACAAACGGTTGTGAACCGGGATTACCTCCCTCGATGCTTAGGTTTGGAAATTCAAACGTCAGCTTGTTTCGAAGTTGTTGAATCTCGTCTCGAATTGCCTGGCATTCAACAAGGGTATCTCTTGGGTTTTCAACCTGCGATGGGTGCAAGTCGTTTGGCAATTGATTCCATCGCGTCTGCAGCCAATCAATCGGTCCGCCAGCAGTTACGGGCTGATGGAGAAGATTCCAGATTCGGTTCAAGTATTTTTCACTTAAATTCTGTGTGATCGCGTAATCGGATAGCGTTTGATCGGCGTTTTGTTCTGACTTGGTTGCGTTCTGGAGGTGTTTCCATTTGAACGCCGCAAAAAGATAATCCGCGTAATCCGTTGGTAGACGTTCATAGAAATTGACGATGCGTTTGACACAGTATTTGTCACGGTCGGTGTCGGTGACGACGGGGTGCGGGGCGAACGCAATTCCCTGTGGTGTTAACACAAGATGCTCGGCGACAAATCTAGCCGCAGCAAGATACTTGTTGAGTAATGCCGGCGACATGGTTAGCGATTCACCACTGTTGTCAAAACCCGCAGTATTTGCGGGATCGATGGGAAAGGTCTTTGTTGGTTGTAGGTCGTGACCTGTGAGATCTCGGATCGTACGGTTGTATTCAGCGTGGTTGAGTCTTCGGACCAGAACCTCACCCGGATCACCAGCGGTTCGTTGCGATTCAACTTCCTTGAGGTTTTGGTACCAAGCCGCTAGTTTTGCACGCTCCCCATCCGTGGGCTGTGCGTCATATTCTTCGGGTGGCATCTCGTGAGAGAGTACCCGTTCAACGACGACCTCCCACAATTGAAATCCTTTGGCAACTTCCTCATGCGATCCGTAAATGGATAGATCAAACATTGCCTCAGGATCGGATCCTTCATGGCATTCGTAGCAACAGCGTTTCAGGATGGGCTTGATGGAGGATTGGAAGTGGTGGTTGCTTGATGCAATGGTGTTCGTATCAAGCTTGTCAAAGGGCACGGAGTGACAAGGTCTTTGCTCCAAGAGTGAGGCAACGACCCACAATGTGAAGATCGAGTAGGCAGGAAGTCGCAAGAGATGGTTTTGCGGCATTGAAGATGCTTTTATTTTCACAAGGGGATGGGAACATGATTCTAGTCCAATTCATTCCAGACGTCACGATGCAACGGTAATTCCTGCGGCCGGTGATGTTGAAGAAGTGGCCAAAATCAAGAAGCCAGAGGTCGCCCCCCTCTTGCCAGTCTTGTTGCGAGAGATCGGTTATGATTTGGCTAACAAACGCGAGATGTAGGTGCGGAATTTTGGATAAAAACAACGATGGATGCTACTCGATTTCATAAGACCCACGCCGTTTCACGATTTAACCGCCGTTCGTGCCTAAAGGATGCGGCGGTTGCCCTCGTCGGCGCTTCGACAATCTCCGTGTTGCGTGCTGATGCTCAGGAGGGATCGAAGTCGGATGCGAGCAAGTCGAGTCTCAGTAAGTCTCAGGTGCGTCTTGGTTTTGGCAATTATGGAATGAAGGGTTTGGCCGCCGAAGATGCGGTCAAGTGTTGTTCGGAGATTGGTTATGAAGGCCTTGAGTTGTGTTTGATCGATGATTGGCCAACTTCGCTGGCGCGATTATCGACGAACGGTCAAAAGCGACTTGTCAGTACGTTGGCCGATGCGGGCTTGTTGGTTCCATCGCTTCTTGAAAGTCTTCCCTGTTTGCGTGGACTGCCTGCGCATCGTGCTAATTTAGAACGTTTGAAGTCAGCCTCGGGCTTTGCAAAAAGGTTGCAACAATCAAGTCCGCCCGTGATTCAGTCAATTGTCGGGGGTAAATCCGCCGACTGGGATACTTCTAAGTACCAGTTGGTCGATGAGCTCGGCGACTGGGCGGACGTTGGGGCAAAGGCCGGCGTAACAGTGTGCTTTAAACCTCACGCGTCACACCTTGTCACGCGACCAGAGCAAGCCCGATGGGTGATCGAGCAGGTTGGCAGCGCCGCGTTGAAAGTGGTTTATGATTACAGTCACTTCTATCTTGATGGATTGGGGCTGCGAGAATCACTCGAGGATTTGTTGCCGGTGGTCGCTTACATTCAAGTCAAAGATAGTCAGCGTTTACCGGATGGTAAGTATCGTTATTTGCTGCCGGGCGATGGTGAGACGGATTACGACCTTCTCTTTCAAGCGATCGTTGAAAATCGATATCATGGTTTCGTGAATGTCGAAGTGAGTTCGATGATTCATCGTCAGGAAGGATACGATCCGATCGCAACCGCTCGGCGATGCTATGATCGAATGCGTCCCGCCTTGTCGCGTGCTTTGAAATCGGGTTAATCGTTTTTTTTGATACCTTCCCGTTCACATAAGGTCGAAAGGCGTTTGATAGACGGCTCGGGAGTTGGAATGCCAAAATTTATCGTCGTGATTAGCGATCGCTCCAAGCATGATGCAGGATATCGTAAGAACCGAGTTTTTTGGTGGTTGGCCGCAAAGGCTGGTGGGTATGGAGAGTTATGTCTCTATTGGTTTTTGCGAGAGTATTTTGGAGATGGTTCCGTTCGATTGATTCGTCCCTCAGAGTTGCTCGGTCGATCCAATCCGATGCAGACAGACTTTTTGATGGTAGGGGTTCCCACTCTTTTGAATAAGGAGCACCTACAAGGAGTTCGCTACAAGAAGTTGGTCTTATACGATTCATCGGATCACGATGGCATTAACTTTCTGTATTCCGATGAATCTTTCTTGGTGTCGCAGACAGATCTTTGTTTAAAGCATTACCGCGATAGTCGTTGGACGCTCCCCATGCGGATCGGACTACTGCCAATCAAACGACCACCGATGAATAATCGGCTTTATTGGAAACTTAGGCAGCAGAGGCGATGTAAGCCGATTGGTTCCACGGAGCGTCCGTATGATGTTGGCTTTGTCGCGAGACCCACGGGCGATATCGAGTCCAATTTGAGATTGAGATGGTGGGTTGAGATCGTTCAGCAGTCGCCTGATTTGCGCCGGTGGGGTGGATTGGTTGGCGACCAGAAATGGCGTGACACATTTGCCGAAAGCGATGTGCCTGAGGGTTGTTGGATGGGACAAAAGAAAGTTCTTTTTTCGCAATACTTTGATGGTTTGCAGAGATCCAAGGTTGCACTCGCGCCTCCGGGATACGCGCCGTGGACTTTTCGGCACTATGAAGCGATTTACGCCGGTTGCATGGTGGTGACTACCGATCTGCGGCACTATGAATTTCTGGTCCCGCTTCCTGAGGAATCATTAGTTCAGTTGGATCGCGATGAATCAATCGTGGACGGGGTAAGGCGTGCGGTTAAGCTCGCGGAGGTGGAGCCGGATCGAATCATTTTTGCGAGAAGGAAGCTTGATCGTTGGTTAGACCTAGGAAGATACCGAAAATCATGCACCGATACGCTCGATCGTTTCATGGCCGGTCTTGCGGACTGAGAGGAATTCTGAGCTGATGTTCTGGTCTCGATAACCATGGTGATTCGTTGTGAATTGTTTTAGACTATCCGACTCAGATTCAGCCCGAAACTTTTGGCAGTCGTTGTTGCTTGGAGTCGTATTCAGCCCAGACGCTTCGTGACGCACAATGCTTGGGCATGTGTTGAATAGCAGTGATTTCTTTGGGTAATTCATAGCAGGGATTTGGGCGTTCACTTTTCTTGGTTCCACGTGTTGTTTGGGCATGCAGGCGATGATGCAAGTCATGGTTTTACGATCGGCGTGGCGTCTTGCCTCGTTGCCATGCGTGTTGGTTTTGCTTTGCATGACAGGATGCCAGCGGTCCACCGACTATCCGTCGCAGCCCCTGACTTTACTCTGTCCTTGGTCAGCCGGTGGTGGAACCGATCGCGTGTCACGTCAAGTTGCGCATCAGCTTGAGGGTGTGCTCGGGGTTCCGGTCAATGTGATCAACGCGACCGGTGGATCTGGTGTCACAGGGCACACGCGTGGCGCACAAGCAAGAGCAGATGGTTACACGCTTACGATGGTGACCGTTGAGTTAAATATGTTGCATTGGCGCGGGTTGACGTCAGTGGATTATCAAGACTTTCAGCCGTTGCATCTTTTGAATCGTGACAGTGCAGCTTTGTTCGTTCGGGGTGATAGCCCTCTTGAGACTCTGGACCAATTGCGAGATGCCATTGTTGAGAGCCCTGGAAAGCTGCAAGCCAGTGGTACGGCCTTTGGTGGGATCTGGCATGTTGCAATGGCTGGGTGGTTGGATCAGCAGGGGGTTGATCCGACCGCGGCAAACTGGATTTCAATCAATGGTTCCGGTCCATCGATTCAGGAGTTGAATGCCGGTGGCGTCGATTTTATCTGTTGTTCGCTTCCCGAGGTGGATGCGCTGCTTGCATCTGGTAAGGTTCGATGTCTCGGCGTCATGTCAGATCAGCGTGTTGCCGGGTTTGAACAGGTGCCCACTTTTAAGGAGCAGGGCCACGATTGGTCGATTGCAGGCTGGCGTGGACTTGCTGCGCCCCGCGGTATTGCACCGGAGCGTCTTACGGTATTGCAGGATGCTGTGAATCAGGTCGCCGATAGTGATGAGTTAAAACGTTTTATGCAGCAAGCTGGTTTTAATCTGAGTCTTGAGCGAGCGGAGGTTTTCGGGAGCACTCTCGAGCGGCAGGATCAGATTTTTGAGAAAGTGCTGACTGGGCCCGCATTTGCTTCGATGAGCGGTGAGCATGTTGGGCCGATGCTCTTTCCGGTCATGATCGTCGTTCTACTGATTGCCTGTCTTTTGGCTATGCGTTTTTCGAATCGATTGATACCCCAGGAGAAGCCGTCACCGCATGTCGTCCCTGCCGCTGATCCCAGTTTCGTCACCAAACCCAGCTTGGTGACTGATCCCAGCTTGGTGACTGATCCCAGCTTGGTCACAGGTCAAAGTGCGAATGGATCGGCTCGTGAGAGCTCGGTTGCTCGTGAGTTTTTGAATCAGTCGGGCCTCAACGACAGGTCACAACGTTCCCCTTCGTTGGTTCGTGACGTCGCCCCGTCGCAAGGATCGTTGGTGCGTGCGATCGGTGTCCTCGCCGGCTGCTTTTTCTACTGGATTGTGTCCGAGAGTGTAGGATTCGTGCTCACGAGCACGTTTCTACTGGCTACGGCGTTTTTCCTGTTCGATGTTCGTGCGAGTTCGCTGAGGCTGGTTCGGTTTTCAATCACGCTAAGTTTCTTGTTGACCGCCGCGATCTATCAGTTATTTGCGGTTTGGCTTAGCGTTCCGCTGCCACGTGGTTGGTGGGGTTGGTGATTGGTATGGCAGTAGAACTACAGCAGGCTTTCGCTCAAGTTTTTCTTGACCCAATGATCTGGGGCATCGTCATCTTGTCGGCCGTGTACGGGATATTTCTTGGTGCGATGCCCGGTCTGACGGCGACCATGGGAGTCGCATTATTTGTTCCGATTACTTATTGGATGGAACCCATTCCCGCATTGGCTGCGATCGTCACGATGGTTGCGTGCGCGATCTTTGCGGGTGATATACCGACAACGTTAATGCGAGTACCCGGAACACCTGCATCTGCAGCGTATGCGGATGATGCCTACGGTTTGGCGAAACGAGGGGAGGCAAACCGGGCCCTAGGGTATGCATTATGGTTCAGTGTGTGCGGTGGGATTTTTGGTGCATTGTTGTTGATGTTGGTAGGGCATCAGTTGGCAGCATTTGCATCTTGGTTCAGCGTCGCGGAATACTTTTGGCTCTACCTGATGGGGCTTAGTTGCGCGGTGGTAGTCGGTCAGCATGGAGTGCTGAAAAGTATGGTCGGCCTGTTGATCGGCCTTCTTCTATCGACAGTCGGTTTAAGCGCCGTCTATGGCCAAGCTCGATTCACTTTTGGGCATCCCGAGTTGTTTCAGGGGGTCAATTTTATCCCCACGATGATCGGACTTTTCGGTTTGAGCGAGGTGCTGCGAGGTGTGATGCGTTCGGATGAAACCGGGGCGATCGCGTCTGCAAAGAAATCGACAAACGGCATTTTGGGCGAAGCGGTTCATTCATTCGCTGGTCGACAGCCGGCATGGTGGAGAAGTAGTCTACTGGGCTCGTTGATTGGGGCATTGCCGGGTGCTGGAGCTGATATGGCGGCATGGGTGAGCGTTTCGGTGTCCAAGCGGTTTAGTCGGACGCCGGAAGAGTACGGACGCGGCTCTTGTGAAG
>JADHOA010000212.1 GCA_016779185.1 Rubripirellula sp. | reverse complement strand
GAAGTTCGCTGAGTTGGTAGCGTTGTGCTTGGAGAAAAGTCAAGGGCTTCATCATCCGCTTTGTGCTGGACATCAAGTTCCTGCTGTTCCACCATTGGCTGCATGGTTTGACGCACTCACTTCCCTGACCAATCAAGTCCAAGGCGTGTACGAGATGGGGCCTTGGTCGGTTTCGGTTGAGAGGGCGATGTTGAATGCTGTCGGTGAGGAGATTGGGTTTACGGCAGGTGAATTCGGTTCGTTGGTCACTTCGGGTGGATCCTTAGCCAACCTCACGGCACTTTTAGCAGCGAGAAAATCGCGATTTCCGGAGGTGTGGCGTCAGGGTTTCTCTGGGGTAAATGCTGCTCCGGTCGTGGTGGTTCATCAGGACGCCCACTATTGCATCGACCGGTCGGTCGGTGTCATGGGGATTGGTACTGAGCATCTGGTGCGGGTGCCGGTTGATGAACAAAGGAGAATGAAGGTCCCTTGCCTCGAAGAAATACTTTTGGACTTAAAGCGACGAAAAGTTCCGGTATTGGCGGTCGTTTCCGTGGCCGGTAGCACGGCCTGTGGAGCGTTTGATTCGCTACGCGACGTTTCTCGCGTTTGTCGAAAGTTCGATGTCTGGCTGCATGTAGATGCTGCACATGGTGGAGGGTTAAAGTTTAGCAAACGTTACAAAGATCGAGTTGATGGATTAGAACTGGCTGACAGTGTCGTGGTGGATGCACACAAGATGCTCTTTGTCCCGGCTGTGTGTGCTCTCTTGTTTTTCAAGGATCCAAGTCACCAGTTTATAGCTTTTGATCAAGAAGCTCCCTACTTGTTCGATCCCTCTGAGCCATCGTTGGCCTCCTATGACAATGCGGTGGTGACGCTAGAGTGCACCAAACGAGCGTCTGCAATTGGAATGTGGGGTGTTTGGTCAATTTTTGGGCCTCAGTTTTTTGAGGCGATGATCGACCGTGTACTGGAAATCGCGAGGCAATTCTATTTGATGTTGAACGATGCAGAAGGTATTGAAGTTTGGGGCGAGCCTTCGTGCAACATTGTGCTATTTAGGTGCATCGTAGATCAGGGATCAAGTCGCGGATTCAGCGACGGGAATGATTTCCAGCTCTTGATTAGGCGTAGACTACTTGAGACGGGAGTTGGGTATCTAACGCAAACGAAGCTGAATGATAAGATTTATCTAAGAGCGACGATTATGAATCCGATGATCATCCAGGAAGACCTTCTTCAAATGCTCCACGAGGTCCGCCGTGCAGCAACGGCGGTTGCAGCGAACCAGTAACTAGGTGACCCACTCATGTAAGGTGTTATCCCCCTGGGTTCGAGTTTTTTTGTCTTGCTTGATGCTGGTGACACTTCACTGCTGAACTATTTTTTTGGACGAAATGCTACAAAGCGAGATTCGTTGGTCACCATGTAGGGTCCGTCAATCAAATCAATGCAGTAAGGGATCGCAGCAAAAACACCGTCGAGACACTCTGCAATTGCTTTGGGTTTTCCGGGTAAGTTAACAATGAGTGACTGGTTGCGGACGCCCGCAGTCTGCCGCGAAAGGATTGCGGTCGCCACTTTTTGCAGTGAAACCTGACGCATTAATTCTCCGAATCCATGCATCATCTTATGGCATACTGCCTCGGTTGCCTCGGGAGTGACATCGCGTAATGCTGGTCCAGTGCCGCCAGTGGTTAGGATGAGCGAGCAGTGCTGGCGATCGCATAATTCAATGAGAGTGTTCTCAATCAGTGATTGGTCATCAGAGATAATCCTTCTTGTCGTTGAATACGCTGAGTCGATCACTTCCGATAAATATGCCTCAATCGCTGGCCCACCCAGGTCTTCGTATTCGCCTCGACTTGCGCGATCTGAGACCGTAACGACCCCGATGTTCATTTCCTGTTGCATTCGAATCAATCAATGGATGAGAGAAATGGTTGGCTGACTCCGCACAATAGGATTGCGGAACGTTTTGTGTTTGATCGTGAATTTGTTGGCTGTAGGTTTTACTCGAATTGTGAAAAATCAGCGAGTCGGTTGGATGGGGTAACGGGAACTGTCTGGAACACTTCGCGCTGTGCCGGTGTGTATCGCATGTCAGGTGAATGGAGTTTGACTTGATCGAGATGCATGCGAGGGTGAGTTTTGTGATACGATGCCGAGGACTCGGACGCGGCTATGGCTCGCGGTTTGGGGCAAGAATGATAAGTTTGACCGCCCATAGCAGATCGTATGTCTTCAGATAGAGTCAAGAAAAGCACAGGCGACGAGTCGAACAGACGAGGTGCGACGCGGAGATACAAAGGTGCGACTGGGGGATACGAGGTAAGACGCGGGGCGCAGCGTCAGTTTAAGTGGTTCGTCCTTACATTGAAGATGGTCTTGTCTTTGATTGTTACCTTGCTTATTTCTCGGCTGTGAAGTGGTTCACGGTAAAATTGAGGTGAAGCGGATTAACAAGATGACTCACTGGACGGCTTGTTCTCATTGTGGTGCAGAGATTTCTTCTTCTGCAAGCTTTTGCCGGCATTGTGGTAGCAGTGATGCGGACGGATGGAGAGTGGATTCGCCGAGCAGTGAAATCGATTCTCAGGAGGATGAAGAGTTTGACTACGATTCTTTTGTGGAAGATGAATTTGGTAACAATGATTTTGTGACACAAACCTCAGCGTTATGGCGTTGGGTAGCCATCGCTCTGCTGGTGCTTTTTTTCATGGGCTTATTGTATTTCTAGTCATGGATGATTCGGCACGAAACGTTATTGATATTCAGGGCAACCCAGATCCGGTGGGGCTTAAGGCGGTTCGGCAATTGGTGTGTGATCAATTCATCCGGTCAGCGGCATGCTTTGAGGAGTTGGGGTCGACAAACACCTTGGCCCTGAGTCAGGTGCAGGATGCAACTTGTTCGGAGATGACGCTTCCGCGACTTCTGACCGCTGATCGTCAGCTCGCAGGTAGGGGCCGTCGTGGACGGACATGGAGCAGCGATGATGGGACGTTGACTTTTTCGTTAATTGTTTCTTTCGACGATCCTTCGCTTCGTGAACGATTTATCAAGTTGGGTTCGTTAGCGGTTGGTTTGGGGATATCCAGATTCGTCGAATACGAATTTGCACCGCTGCAAGTGAAACTAAAGTGGCCGAATGATGTTTACCTCGCTGGAGGAAAATTAGCGGGAGTTTTGATCGAGTTAGTGGCGGGGAAGTCTAATTTCTTTGTAATCGGTGTGGGCTTAAACGTCGGAACACGCCCGGACTTGAGTGATCCCGTCTCATTTCCCTGCGTGTCATCGCTTTCTCATGTACTTGGGCGCAGCGTCAAACGCTATGAACTGCTTGCCGGAATTGTCCCTTCGATTCTCGAGTCGATCAACGCAGTTGAGACCGAACCTAGTTCGCTGCTTATTGATTTTCGAAAACGATGCCAGCTCACGGGGCATCCTGTTGAGTATCAAGCGGAAGATGGTCGTCGCACGGGAATGTGTATTGGCGTCAATGATTCGGGCGGATTGAGAATACAAAACGCAACGGGCGAAGAGGTGATTCATTCCGGTGAGGCCAATCTTATTCGGTCAACCTTATCGTAGGCCGCCTCCGGAGATTCGGGTGCGAATGCACCCAATAAGTTTTCTTGTTTTTTCTGGTGAACGATGAATTGAACCGAGCGAATCTTGCGACTGGTTTCATGTTCGCGCCATCGGTTCAATAATACGCTTCACGCGGGCGTTTTGATTACCGAGACTTGGTGCGTGCTGATTTGTACTAGCGAAAAATCGATAAAGGAAGTTGAAAACGATGTCCGTTGTGTTCGAAAATCGAGTTGCATTGGTCACTGGCGCGGGCACTGGGGTGGGGCGTGCCTGCGCGTTGAGGTTTGCTCGCCTAGGGTATGGCGTGGTGATTAATTATTCTCGAAGCAAGGCAGATGCCGAGCAGACCGCCAACGAGGTTCGACAAATTGGCGGCCATCCTTTGATTTATCAATGTGATGTCTCCGATGACCAATGCGTGAATCAGATGATCCAGTCCGTTCGGGATACCTTTGGCCGGCTTGATGTTGTGGTTAATAATGCGGCGACTACTAATTTTATTTCGCACGAAAAACTTGCCGATTTGACCGAGTCGATGTGGGACCGGATGTTCGCAGTCAACGTCAAGGGAGCGTACTTCGTAACGCGAGCAGCACGCGAACTGCTTGGTCAAACGCCCGGAGGCGCTGTGGTAAATATCGCGTCTGTTGCGGGAATCACAGGATCTGGTTCGTCGATCGCCTACTGCGCAACAAAAGGTGCATTGATCACGATGACCAAGTCATTTGCTCGTGTTTTGGCACCAAATGTGACGGTAAACGCTGTATGTCCGGGACCCATTGATAGTCGTTGGATTCGCGAAGGGAATCCGGAATGGGATCTCGAGGCAATGGTCGCAGATTACCCGATTCCGAAGGCGTCTTCACCAGATGAGGTAGCCGATGCGGTGCTGTTTTTTGCGACTGCAAACCGCATGGCCACCGGGCAGATTTTGTCCGTCGATGGTGGGCAAACTTTGTAGCAACGCACGGCTGGCAAGTAGACAATTGATCTCGGCGAGACGACAATTTGGGGCGACCGGTATCCAAGGGTTGGATTTATCGGTTTAACCCCTTGTTACACATGAGAGTCAAGCAATGTCAAAGGTTTTGTTATCGGCTTGTCTGTTCGTTGCGATGGTTGTTCCTTCGATTGCAGACGAAAAGCAAGAAGCCAAAAAGAAAAATGCTGGAAAGGGTCAGCGTGACGGAAGTGCTCAAGTACTCGCACAACTTAAGGACGTTGAGCTAACCGACGAGCAAGTTGCAAAGATCAAAGAATTGAATAAAGCCGCAAACGAAAAGATGGCGGCCGTTCGCGAAAAGGCTGGCATCACTCCAGAACTCACCAAAAAGAGAATGGAGATTCAAAAGAAAGCACGTGAGTCAGGAAAGACTGGCAAAGAGTTAGCTGAATTGATCAATCGCGAAGCTGGATACAACGAGGGTCAAGCCAAGGCCGTAGCGGAAATGAATACGATCCGTACTTCCTTCCGAAAGAGTGTTGTTGCTTTGTTATCCAAAGAGCAGCAAGAAAAGCTACCTGAAGCTTTCAGTCGCGGTCTTGGCGCAAAACAATCGCCAAAGAAAGCGAAAGACGCTCCAAAGAAAAAGAAAGATCAAGAATAGTTTCTTGACGAACAATTACGCGAAACCGCGACAGTTAATTGCCGCGGTTTTTTATTGAGCATGCTGTATTCCTTCGGATGCTAACGAAACCAATTTTATTACGGTTGATTGACACAGCGTCAATTACTTTAGTTCAAATGTTGCCATCAGAGGTAGATGATCGCTCAGGTCTCGTTCCTCTGTTGGCTGATCCCAGTAGTGATCCCAGTGCTGCTCCTGAGTATCTTTTTTTTGCTTGATGCAGAGTTGCTTCAGGTTTTCAATTTTCGCAAATACGAGGTCTTTGCGCGTAGGATCATCCTCGATGAGTGATTGGCTGCAGAGGATTCGATCAAACTCCTTCCCCTCGATGAGATGTGTTTGGCGATCCTGTATGCTGAGTGATCGGGTTAGATCAACGAGGTCATCGGCTGGGTCCTCGGTATCCAGTCCGCAAAGAATCATCATGTCTGTTGGTGCGGTACGGGTGATGTCTCCAACTTGCTCCGTATTAATGTCTCCGAGAACAATTACGTCTGCACCGGATCGGATTGTTTCAGCGAGCCAGAGTTTAATGGATCGCGCCTGTTTGATTCGTATCTCCGCGGCCTCCGCCCTAGCGCGAAGGTGCGTGTTAAAAATGACAACAGGGTAACGCTCACCGTCGTGAACGAAGTGGATGGTGGTTTGAAGATGCTTGGTGACGCTGTAATAACGATCGTCTTGACGCAACGAAGGAGGAAAACCGTGAAACGATTCGGAGATGACTTCGGTATTGGATGACGTCAAAAGTCCAACGTCTTGTTCGGTAAAAAAATCGCGGCCTTCGATACATGTTTCAAAATAGTTCTTTTGATGATTGCGTTTCATGGCACTTGAGAGATACCAAAGAACTCGACGGTTCTCGATTTCCTGCAATGCGATCACATCGGGCTGAACTCGTGACAGACTCTCGGCGACTGAATCGCGACGCCAATCCCATTCTTGCCGACTTGGGGCCGCCTTTTCCTTTGCAAGATCACTGTAGTTGTCGTTTTGATTTTCGTCGTAGAACCATTCCAAATTCCACGTCATCACTTTTAATGTTGGGTCACTGGTCGTGTTGCTTCGTCCATCAGCATTTTGACTTTGCTGAGACTTAAGCGGTGCGGCGCAGAAAAGCAATACAACCAAAGACAGAGTTGAGCGAGATGAACAGCGGAGGCGATAGAGATACATGGTGATGTTGTCGGTCGATGTGATGAGTGGGTGAGTTTTTCGTTTTGTTCGTGTAATGGTTGGCCAATCAGTTCCTGAGGTTTGCGATGGAGGCGTCGCAGTGATTGGTGAAACTGAACGTGTGAAAAGTGTTCGTCTTCAGATTCGATTACTGAATCGCATGAGAAACGCGGCGATGGTACTGGAGACCCAGTCGATGGTGGTTCCCGGTTGCGTTAGAAGGTGATCGGAATCGATGAGCGAGATGATGCTTGGTGGAGTCGCCTCGTTTGAACCGTTTTGTATTAGTCCCGCGATGCGGATCGCATGATCGTAAGAGACAGTCTCATCGACCGGTGAGTGAAACAGAAGCGTGGGCGATTGGATCTGACCGATCAGCTTCGGCAGGTTGTGTGAGCGAAAATCATCCAGCATTTTTTGCGTGATTCGCCATGAACGTCCACCAATCGTTACCATACCACTTCCGTTGCACTCTATTTCCGGATTCATCTTAGATAGCAGTACAGCGAGATGCTGAGTGTCGCTTGGGGCGGCAAGAGTGATTGCGACTGGGATTGAATTGGTAGGTTGTGTGTTAGCTGCTGACATTGCGCCCGTGACGGCAAGGGTTGCGGCTCCCCCAAAACTGTGGCCGATCAATCCGTTGAGGGAACCGAGTTCGCGTCTCGCGAATTCGATGGCTAGATGAAGGTCTTCGACATTGGTTGAGAAGTTAGTTTCTGAGAAATCGCCGTCGCTACCTCCGAGCCCCGTCATATCAAACCGCAAAACTGCGACGCCGACCGAAGATAACGCTCGGCTGATGCGAACGATCGCTTTGAGATCCTTGTTGCAGGTGAAGCAATGACTAAAAACCGCAGTCGCTCGAATCTTCTTTTCGTCTGATGGCCGGTCGATGATTCCAGCCAGCTCGTAACCGAGCGAGCCGGTGAACTGAATGCGATAAGATTCACGTTGGGTCGCTGGTGTCGAGAAAGAATCGTTAGTCATAGTAGAGTTGTATCGGCAGGAAGTGGGGAAGCCC
>JADHOA010000211.1 GCA_016779185.1 Rubripirellula sp. | reverse complement strand
TCGTTGCTGCTGGAGTGGTGCCGATGACTTGGTTGTCAACCGATACCGTGGCCCCTGGTGGATTGGTGCGTACCGTCATCCTGCGACGCACACAACCAGGCATGATCATCACACTCGTGATCGCGAGGATAGCCAGACGGAACTTCCGTCCTGAGTAGTTGGAACGAGAACCTGTCGTGATCCCGCTCTGCCCAATAAGGGGTAACGAGCCCAGTTTTGACGAGCCCAGTTTTGACGAGCCCAGTTTTGACGAGTCTGGGCACTGCGAGACGTGCGTTTTCGAGTGTTGAAAAGTTTCTCGCATGACCGGAGCGAATACCTCAAGCGTTGGAAAAGATCCCCAAGCGTTGTTACTAACACTCTAGGCCATCTTCCCGCTAGACCGGTTTGAGATGGTTCGCGGCGATACCCCTGTCGCGGATTCCGGAAATCACCAAGCAACCCAGCACCCACCGACGCCGAAAGGAAGCAGTTTTGCTATCAATGGCCGTGTGGGCGTTGGATTCTACTTTTGGCTCGGATTCGATAGGTTTTTATGACTTAATTTCGACCATTTTGGTCAAAAACTCAGAGTCATCGATCAAGCCCCTCGTTTGGATTCGCCGATCAAAGCTTCGATTCTGTCGACTGCAAGTCGCAGGGACCGAGCAGCCATTTGGAAATTGGTGTGCCCGCTCACCTCCGGTTGGATTTCTTCGTACAAGGAGGTTGCACGTTTGAGTTTGCCCAGTTTCTTTTTTGCAAGCTTTAGATAGGCTTCGGGTGACTCTGCTTCATTCAGCGGACCAACTGCGAGAATAAAATCGTAGAGATCTCGAACAATATCTCGCAGTTCTTCATCGTCCTCGGACTCATCCGCATGCTTCAAGAAGGTGCGAACCATCCAAAGGTGAGCAACCTGTTGGTCGATTGCTTGAGTGATCGCTGCGTTGTCTCTGTCTGACATGCTTGTTGATTACTGTTAATCCAGTGGTGGAAACGCCCAAACTGAAATGCTTAAGCGTCAATCAATTCCGCGAATCACCTCTAAGTGAGACACCCAGAGGAAAATGACTTCATCCAGCAGGTTGATACCTCGGGGGTGACCCAGCCGAGTCACCCAGCAGAGTACATCAGCTGAGTAACCCATTTCAGTGAATCAGGCGTGATTTAGAACACCACCCTTTATTCGGTAAGCCGCGTCCCAAAGCCGCCTGGAAATCACGAGGCTTGATCGTCCGAAGGATCCGGTAGGGTCGCCGCAGTCGTCGTCGCGGAACTTGCGGCTGGAGCGGTAACCTGCTCGGATGCCGCCGGAGCGGGCCTAGCCGGTGGGTGGCCGTGTGGGGTGTGTCTGGCGGTCAAAATGATACCTACCGCAACAAGTCCCATTCCAATCCACATCAATGGATTCACCGCTTCTCCCGATTTAAGACTCAGGAACGCAGCAATCGCATTGACCGAAACGGCGCCACCAAAAACGATCGGCATCACATAAGCTGGTTTTCCGCCTGCTTTGGTAAGGGCGAAGGTGAGGAAAAGTGCACCGAAGGCTCCCAAGCAGCCCGCGAGAAACCCATAATTCATAGCTGGGCGGTAGACGCCGGAGTAATCAAAGTTGTCGTTGAATGCCAACTTCATCATCATTGCACCACCAATTACCGCAATGACTAGGTAGGCGATCCCAATGAAAAGATAAGGTTTAAAGGGTCCCCATTCTCCCTTGGGTGCTCGAGCATGGCTAAGGGTTGGGCCGTACATGCCCCAGCAAAGCGCGACGCCGAGCGCACAAGCAACAGCTAACCACTTCATGTCATTGTCTCCAATAAGATTCTAAACGTTAAACAAGAAATGGCAGATATCGCCATCTTGCATGATGTAATTTTTACCTTCGACACGAAGTTTACCAGCTTGTCGAATTTCCTTCTCACTCTTGTACTGTTCGAGGTCAGCAAGGGTGTAGACTTCGGCGCGGATGAAACCACGTTCAAAGTCGGTGTGGATGACGCCTGCTGCCTGCGGCGCGGTCGCGCCGATCGGAACCGTCCAAGCGCGAACTTCTTTCTCACCTGCAGTGAAGTAACTTTGCAGTCCAAGGGTGCGGTAAGCCTGCTGGGCGATTTGTTGCAGCGCTGGCTGTTCTAGCCCAACCTCGGCTAACATTTCGGCACGATCTTCGTCGTCAAGTTCTGCAAGTTCTGCCTCTAATTTTGCGCAAACGCAAACCACTTGAGCGCCCGCCGCTTCCGCGTGCTGGCGTACTTTCTGAACAAGTTCCACTTCGCCTTTCAGGTCATCTTCACCCACATTGGCAACGTACAGGATCGGCTTGGCCGTCATCAATCCGTAGCTTGAAATTGCGGCTGCCTCGGCTTCGCCCAGCTTGAGTGTTCGAAGTGGTTGATCTTGCGCGAGATGGGCGTTGCATTTTCCGATCACTTCAACACGAAGTTTCGCCTCTTTATCACCGCTTCTTGCGGTACGCTCTGCTTTACTGAAAGCGTTTTCAAGTGTTTGGATATCTGCGAGCATTAGCTCGGTTTCGATTGTTTCAATATCCGCAACCGGGTCAACATTCCCAGCGACGTGAGTAACATCCGGATCTTCAAAGCATCGAACGACCTGGACGATCGCATCCACCTGCCGAATGTGGCTGAGGAACTTGTTGCCAAGCCCTTCTCCCTCCGAGGCTCCTTTGACAATCCCCGCGATATCAACAAGTTTCAACGCGGCCGGAATGACTTTCTTGGTGGGAATATGCTCAATGATCCTTTGAAGTCGCGCGTCGGGAACGTTGACAATCCCTTCATTTGGCTCAATCGTACAGAACGGGTAATTCTCACTCTGTGCAGCTTGTGAACTGGTCAACGCGTTGAAGAGCGTGCTTTTGCCGACATTCGGCAAACCAACGATTCCAGCTTCCATGTTTTTTGTTTCCTGATCCGGGGCCAACGTAATACGCCAAATCGTATCACTCGCGTCTGTCTCTTCGTAGTGGGGCATTTTTGCCAAGCGAGACTGGGGGGCTGAATTTCAAAAAACTTTTTCCAAAATTAGCCTCAAGACGCCTGACCTCACTCGTCGATACCTCACTATTGCAAGAAGCACTACGTATTTTTGGTTTCATGGACGAAGCTGGTGGCACGCAACCGCCTAGCTCGACAGGGCCGGTGTTGCGTGTTTTCGCAACTTCCAGCTCCGAGCCGGTCCCTTGAGAACCCTACCACTGGGCGTCCTAATCGTCTGCGGCGGCACCTTTGCCGCTCTGCCATTTCGTCGCTATCACCCGATCCATCCACCGATCCTCGACCCGTTCAAAGTAACAGGACCGTTGCAGTCGGCGCTTGTTCCGATGGATTTCGAGTCCTCCAACCTTCGGGCTGACGTTCTCCGTTTAGATTCTGCTGCTGTTCTGAGTCCAGCTCGGCAAACTAACCGTCCGGGAGATTTGGTCAGCGTCGAAGAGATTAAAAGTTTCCCTAGGCAGCTGGTTCGGCGAGGCATCGATATCCCGCTCACTTTTGAGGATTTGGCTCAACCGATCGAGCATCCGGGCAGCGCCAAGGACCGATGGATTAATCTTGATCCTGTCTCCAAGGCCGAGTCAAAGGATTCACCGGGATCAAGTTTTGCCAGTTTAGGAACTGCGGTGCAGGAATCGACAAACCCTGAATCACTTGTTTCTGAATCACTGAATCCACTTGCTGCGAACCGCGAAATGGAAGGAATGTTTTCCATAGAGCCCCGTCAGCGTTGGGCGGCCGAACAGATCTTTAGCCATGACGATTCGTTCACTCCGGCTGCGGGTCGCTTCGCAAGCACGCCCGCTTCGGAACCACTGCGGCAACCGGCTTTGCGGGTGGATCAACAGGGGAATGCTGATGATAAGCGATACACATCGGGTTGGCGCGTCTTACCCGATGTTGACTCGATGGGAAGAAGGAATCAATGGATCACGCAGCCGTAATCGCGACGGATGAGTGGCGACGTATCACGCTGAAAGTTTGACACGGGTGCTATTCATGCGACGCAACCAAAGATGCGGCTACTTTTGATCGAAGTCCCTCATCGTTACGACAAAAGCGGTTGGCTTAGAGCAGATCTTTTAGATTTTGATCACCGAGGCGTTGCACGATTTCCCTGACGCGTTCTTCCGCATGTTTGGGAGCGACAAGGGTTGCGTCTTTGGTTTGCACGACGATCAAGTCTTGAACGTCGATGGTGGCGATTGTGTGGCCTTTTTCGGTAACGATGATGCAACCGCTCGAGTCGATTCCGAGATGTGAACCAACAACCGTGTTGCCGTGCGCGTCTGGCTCATTCAATCTTGAGAGCGATTGCCAACTTCCGAGATCATCCCACGTAAACGGCGCTTCAATCGTCGTGACGTTCGGATAGCCCTCCATCACGGCATAATCAATGGAAGTTCCTTGAATTGCGGTGAATTCTTTTTCGAGAACCTCTTCGTATCGGTTCGTGCCAATCGCATCTGCGATGCACGATAGGTTTTGGAACATTTCCGGTGCATTGGATTCGAGAGCATCAAGGATGGTGGAGGCGCGCCAGACGAAGATACCGCTGTTCCAGTAATAGGTTCCCGAATCAAGATACTGCTGTGCGGTTTGTCGATCCGGTTTCTCGCGAAACGATTCAACATCGAACGCGGCGATCGAACCGGGCGCTTTGATCGATCCGCCTCGTTGGATGTATCCAAACGATTCCGCAGCGTAGGTTGGCCGAATTCCAAAGGTGACGATGCGAGTTGGGTCCTCGATGATCAGTTGTTCCGCGGCCGCGAGACCGGATTGGAATTGTTCGTCACTGCGGATGACATGGTCAGATGGCATCACCGCCATGATCGCGTCAGGGTCACGGTGTTGGACGAGTGCCGCAGCAAGTCCAATGCATGGCGCGGTGTCACGTTTGCACGGTTCGCCAACGATGTTTTCTATTGGAAGTTGTGGGAGCTGCTCGGAAACTGCCGGAACCAAGTCACGATTGGTGAGAATCATTTGACGATCAGCGGGAACGAGGTCGCCAAGCCGTTCCAAGGTGCCTTGAAGCATCGTGCGATCGCCCGACAAAGCGAGAAGTTGCTTCGGACGCAGGCGACGACTTGCGGGCCAAAATCGTGTGCCGCTACCACCTGCCATGATGATCGCGTGGAGCATGGATTTCCTCGTGATGCTTTGATGTCGTGATTGACTCGGATTCGTTTGCAGACCAGCAACTCGACGGAAGGTGGACCTACGCAAGTACTATAGGGACACTGCTTGGTTGATGAGTAGAGTGATTCTAGGAATCACGAATGATGGCCTTGCCTGAAATCGTGCGTTGTCTTGATTGGTCAACTGTCCGATGTCATCCGTTGCGACTGAAGCAGCTGGGTATCTGGGTATCTGGGTATCTGGTCATGCCAGCATCACGATTCCTGGCAAACCCAATCAATTAGCACTCAATCCTTGGCCAACCATGCATAAAAGTAGGAAAGCCAAGGGATCCGCAGCGATGAACCATTCCCGAGAAATGATTGCTGTGAAATGATTGCTGTGACGTGAAATCAATACCTCAGGGTGTGCATCACCGTTTCAGGTCTGATGGCCAGATGGGCGGTCGAAACCGTCAACGCGAGTCATCCTCTTGTCCTGAGACCTCCGGTGTCGTGATTCGCTCGGAATCGATTTTCTCTTTGAGTAGGTCTCGGGCCTGGGAAAAATCGGTTACCTCCGGTTCCAGTTCTGCCGCAAGCTCCAGCTTTTCGAGAGCTTCATTCATTCGTCCGGCTAAATAAAGAGCCAATCCATAACGGTATTGAACACTCGCGTTTTCAGGCGCAAGGCTAGCATCACGCTGCAAAAGTGGTAATTCCTCGCTGCGAAGCTTTGCCGCTTCTTGGATTGCAGCTTGTGCCTGCGGTGGCGGTTGTTCTGACGCCAGTCGTTCCAAGAGGCTCGAAAGATTGGATCGAGGGCCAGTGGTTTTGGGTTCCACTCGAATTGCCGTTCGGTATGCGTCGACGGCATCTTCTAGGCGACCTTGGCCCTCGCAGAGCATTGCCCATCCAAGGTGCGCTCCTGCCCGATCCGCTGCCGCCATCAATGATTCTTTGACATCTTTCAACACAAGGTTGACTCGGGTCTGTTCCGTATTGGAAAGACTTTGGTAGGTACCCGAGGCAACTAAGACTCGCGCTGCTTCGTTCCGCAGGAGTCGAGTTTCATCCGTAAGCAGTGGCAGTAATGCCTTGCGGGTAATCGAGGGCGGAGCCGTCATGAAAAGGTTGATCGCAGCCGCACGCACCAGCGGGGATTCGGATTGTTTTTTAAGAATGGAGACGGCAGCGGGAAACGCATTGGGGGTTCCCGACGCGGCGAGTTCGTTGAGTGCGGAGGCTCTAGCGATCGCTGGCGTCTCGGCGTCGTTTTGATTCGCCAGTTTCAACATCGATTTGATCGATTCGGTGAACTCTTTGGGGCTTCCTTGCTGACGGTCGTTTCTGAATTTTGCGATCGTTTCGGCAAAGTGCGGTGGTTTTTTTCGCTCTTCCCCATACCACTGCTCGCATGCCTGGTCACACCACTGGTCCGTTTTTTTCAACAGCTTGGCGATCGCTTCATCACCCTCTTCTGCCTGTTGCAACCAATCCGCGTATTCACCAAGGCTCGCCTGTTTTTGTTGTGGCAGTGCAGAAAGCTGGTCCTTGACGTGGCAGCCGCTGCACGCATTGGGTGTTCCAATTGAAACCGAAAGATCGGGCCTAGGAACACGTAAGCTGTGATCTCGGCGAGGGTCAACTGCCATGTAAGTTCGCTCTGGCATGTGGCAGTTGACGCATTTAGCACCTTCGGTGCCCGGAACATGATGGTGGTGAGACGGAACATCGTATTTGCCCGCCGCGTGCTGATGGCAAGAGGTGCAAGTTTCATTGCCCGGATGTTTCAGCTTCAAAGAGTGTGGGTCGTGGCAGTCGGTGCAGCGAATCCCTTTGTGGTACATCTTGCTCTGGACGAATGATCCGTAGACGTACACTTCATCCTTGATTTGACCGTCCGCAAAGTAGGTGTCGTCTTGCAAAAGTTCAAGTTGAAAGTGGTCGCAGTATTGGTCACCCGCTTGGAACTCGGTATCAAGCAAGCCACGACGACTGTGGCAGGGAGCGCATGATTGCAGTTGCGGCTCAGCGTTTTCACCCTTTAGTTTTGCTAGGCCGTATCCGTAGCGACGATCCCAGAAAACCGATTTAGACTTTGCCAGTTCTACATGCAGGCTACCCGGTCCATGGCATGCTTCGCAGCTTACATCAATCTCTGAGAACGTCGTATGGTACTGATTCGATTTGTCGTCGAAGTTGCGTTTGAGATTCGTTGAATGGCAATCAGCGCACATCGTCTGCCAACGCTGTCCGATGCCTGTCCAGTGAAGTGGATCATCTGGCGCAAGT
>JADHOA010000210.1 GCA_016779185.1 Rubripirellula sp. | reverse complement strand
CTGAATTCAAAATCCTAGTTGATGCTAAAAATGATCAGAGGTGGGGAAAACCTGTAGCGGGGCGGTTCAAACGAACCATCGGCCCACCAGATTGGATTCCCGATTTTTATGACCGCGATAGCGTAGGTGGTCCGCTCGTGGATCTGCACGTACATGATGCACATCTTATTCGGTTACTTTTCGGTATGCCGAAGGCTGCCAAGACGATGAGTCGAAGGAAAAATGGGCAGCCCATGTTCTATGAGTCGATTTTTGAGTTTGATCAAACAGATCTCGTCGTTTCAGCCGGTGGTGGTGTAATCGACTCGCCTGGAAGACCGTTCACTCATGGTTACGAAGTTAGTTTTGAACGCGCAACGGTGCAGTTCGAGTTTGCGGGCTATGCAGATGGATCTAGTTCCCTCATCCCCGTAACAATCTTGCATGCCGATGGCAGCGTTGAAAAACCCGAATTCGGAGATGGGGATCCAGTGAATGCCTTCGTTCACGAAATTGATGAGGCTGCGAGGTGCTTCAACGATGGTGTTGCTTCTCCCATCCTTGATGCTCGAATCGCTGCTGATGCACTTCGTATTTGCGAAATGCAGATGTAACCAATCTGAATCAATGGTTTAACTTCAGCGATTAAAGATTAACTAAAAAAGATCCAACGTTGATTCTTTTGCTGCTGCTTGGTGATCAGAACCTGTAACGTGTTTATTGTTCCGTAATGATTAAAACGATCAGCGAATGATTGTGACGTTTTGAGTCATTTGCCAAAGAGTTTTTCTAAGCCACGATTGATTTGATCTTCGAGAAAGTTTTCCGCATTGTTTTGGATCGCTTGTATTCCAAGTTGTCTAATCATTGCTTGAAGATTTGTCCCGTCGATTATGGGGCGTTCGAGGCTGCCGCGAACAGGAAGATAGAGCGTTTGACCTGCAAGCGGCTCGAGATCTTTTCCCAGCCAATTTGGATCGAGTGGTACCGCAACGGTAAGGTTGAGTTCGCTGTTGAAGCTAACTTGACCTGTCGTGATCAGTTGAGCACGATCCAATTCGACTCGAAGCCGGTCATGGGCGACAATTTGGTTAGCCACGGCAAAAGAAACTGATTGCTCTGGAATCTTCATAATCGTGCTTCTTGCACGATTGTCCAGGCTTGGATCAAGTGGTTGCTCGCTCAGCGACCTGACTTGCTGTACTGTCTGAATTAATTGACTCGTAAAAGGTCCCGCGGACAAGCGAATGGTGTCTAACTTCAAACGCCCGTCGACTTTTGTTTTTGATGGATCGCTTAGATTGATTTTGGCCTCATCAAGGGTAATTCCGACGTTTCCATCAATTTCCGTCGCATCAGCAAGTAGCGGTGCGATGAATCTGAGCCATTGCTTGGACATTTTGGGTGTAATAGCGACCTCGTTGACGATGCTACCCGGATTTATTTCCATCCAGGTTGAATCGTCGATCTGCCTTATGGATCCCGAGAAATTTACCCAGCCTTCACCCACGGGCAGTTTAGACTCATTGAGATAGACGGTGTTATTTTCAAGCGTTACGGGGATGACCGCTGATTCGATCTCGATTCCGGCAAATTCAGCCGATGTCCATCCAAGACTGGTTTCCAACGTAAGCTGATTAGTGGCTGCTTCAGCAAATACTCCAGTGACGTTCAGATCAGAATGATGCAAGCCTCGAAGGTTCACTTTGAGTGGAAGGAGTGATTGGATTTTTGGGTTGAATTGATCCATATTCCAGTCGCAGGTGCCATGAAGCTTCAGTTGATGGCTGGTGCTTTCAGAAAGTAACTCCCCCTTAAGACTGGATTGAATCCAATTTGTAGATACGTCTAGTTGGTCTATGACGACCTTTGGTTCACCATGCCGCACTCTTGCTATGGATAGTATTCTTAAGGATGGTTCCACCCACTGTTCGTGCTGAGATAGCTCAGGGGCAATGCTTTGCAGCGTATTTCGATTGGTGTTGAGTGAGGTCGTATCAGCAGTTGTCTCATCGAGATGAGGAATGGAAAGGTCGGTGACGTGGAAATCAAGTTCATACTGCGATGATTCTTTTGTACACTTGGCAACCAAAGTGCCCTCCCCATCACCTCTCAGGTCGATTTCATAAAGCTTTTGTAGATCTTTTTCGTTTCTGTCTGCATCGTTGTCGAGAGATGACGTACTGCCTAAAGCGGGGATTGGGTTTTCGGTGATGCTCGCCAACAAGCGATTGAGTAATGTTCGCCATTGCACTTCATACTCAATGCGATCGTCTTGTTTCTTTCCATGTGCTCGAGCTGAAACGCTATGGCTTGATACGGTAAAGTCATGCACGATCCAATTGCTGCTTGATCGATCAAAACGCCCAGCAAGTGTTAATTGAACCAGTGGCTGTTGGAAATGGATGTCCTTCAGTTTTGCTGATAGCTTTGAAATCTCGGCTGACGATTCCGTGATTAGTATTTCGGCATCGGAAAAAATGGAATCCGCTTCAAAACGATACTTGCCGGTAAGATTATTGACACGAGAGGCACTTAGGTATTTTGCGAGTTGAGTGAAATTTCCGAGTTCACCCTGGCTGGTCCAGTGAAACCGCGTTTTGTTTCGTAGGCCTGTCTCGCTTTCTTGCGGTACAAAACGGCAGGTTAGTGTCATGTCATCCGAATTTGCCGACGCGGTAAACGCAATCAATTCTTCTAGCTCTCCATCGCCCCAGCGTCCTGCTGCGTTGATTTCCCCATGTATCGACGATTGTTCAATGCTCGGCAAATCTTCAGTTTTTACGACAACGTTCTCGGCGTTAAAGACTCCGCTGAGTGACCAGTCATTGGATCCCGACGATATCCAGCTAACGGATCCTTCGCTTATGCCAGAAAGCGAATTTTTCTTTAAGTTAAAAACCTGTCCCAGTGTGTTTGCAATTTTGCTGAGATTGACTTCAAACTCACACTCTCCTTGGCGAAGATCGCCTTCGCCAGATGCAGACCCAAACTCACTAATCCACGTCAGATTCTCTGCTCGAAAATTCTTCTCATCGTGTTCAAACGTTGCATTAAATGAATTCGGAGCTAAAGCTACGGTGTCACCCGTTTCAGTTGTTGCCTGAAAGCTATCCAGCGTCACGTTGATCGTTGTTCGTTTAGATGACGCGATTCGATCTGTTGTCGCGGTCCCATATAAGCGACCAGACTTAAGTTCCGTGTCGTTTCTTAACGGCAAAAACCAAGAGACGGATTTTTGAAACGAAGGTAGATCAATGTCAATCTCAACGTCACCCACCAATTCATGAAGTGCATTTTGTGTGAAGCGTTTTTTAACGTTTGTTGACTTGGAAGGATCCATCGACAAGTGAAACGATGCGTTTCCAAAATCAGTGGAAACTTTCAGGTTGTTACTAGTGAAGATGCTGCCGGTGATGGTGACACCGCCATCAATTTGGATTAGTTGTTGGCGCCACGGTCGCCCTGAATCATCTCGGACTTGTAAGTCACTAAGTTGAAGATTTGAAAATGATGCCGTGGTTTCCTCTTGGCCATCGAACGCCAAAACCAAGTGCCCTGACACATCTCCAGCAATAATTTCTGGGCTTGTTGTATCCGTTCCGGTGAAGCAATCAAGAAAGAGCCGACCAGATGAAACGGGTAGTGAGTCGAAACTGAGGTCCAGTTTCCACGAATCATCGATTAATGATTCTGGTTCGCTCTCGCTTGCTTTGGTAAAGGTGCAGTTGACTGATCCATTGAATCCCAGTGGGTCTGTTACAACGCCATCTACGGTCAGTGTGACAAGTTGATCGATGCTCGTAACGCTCGCACTCGCTTGATTAGCTTGCCAAAGTTTTTGTCGATCTCGGTCTTCGAGAACGACTGAAATCTCTTTCATGTCTAGGCGGTAGTCAACGTTTTCGTTTGATACTGAACCTTCTTGTAATGTTTCGAGATCTTTTAACAGTCTGATCTCTCCTCCCTCGATGCTCGATCTGACTGTCGCTTTCCTTCCATAGATGTCCAGTGGTCTAGAGAAACCGGACATCAGCCATTCGAGTAGCGACAGGTCACATGTCAGAGTGTCTAATTCCACAAGGCTTCCGCCACGTGTTTTCACGGAGATCTCACGAATCTGCGTTGGCTTCATCCAACCGAAGTTGATGGAGCCCAAATCGACCGCCATAGATTCGGTGGATAACTTTGAACCGAGAAATCGAGCAGCAAGACCGCTGCGACCTAATGCCCAAGGAGCGACAAGGAAAGCTAATAGTAGGACAAAAAAAAGAATCAGTAGGATCAATCGCTTGGGCAAATACCGTTTCAACTTGCGAGGCTCGACCACTGACTCTCGCTCCATGGAACTTACCGCGAGGATCACCCGCGTAAAATGAAGTGCATTAATTCCCGTCTACCGATGTCACATGTTAGCGGGCGTAAAAGGGTCAACCCAATACATCTTTTGATACCATTGCGTTGCGTACGAGGGCTCGATCTAGTTTCAGAGAACTCGTGTCGCGCTAGGAGCGGTTTTGCGACTCGTTATACCTCGAGAGTTTGGGTTAATGTTTGCGAAAAGCTACCGTGGAATTCTTCTAGTTGCTCGCCTTTGGATTGAATGGGTCTTGCGACTAGGTCAAGCGATTGATCTCGGGGTGTTTAGGGTGTTTGGATTGCTTCCCATGGTCTCCAAGGACCAGATTTGCAAATTATTTTTTGGGCGAATCCGCACCCTTAAACGATTACTGTGAGCAGCAATAGTCGCTTTTTCTTCCTTCTGAGGTGCTCAACGCACTGCAGGGGGGCGTTTCGCATGGGTTTCGGGAATTGACAATTTAGAGACTAAACGGCAAACCTGTTGCCCGATTTGCGTCCCACGTTGGCAAAAGCCGACGGCACGCCTTTCATGACTCCAGAAGATAGATTTTGCATGGCGATTAATGCACTCGAAATCATTAGATCCGCAGCACCAGCAATATTCCCAAGTTTCCTGCGCTGTGATTTTGGTGATCTCAAGGGTGAGCTGAGTAGGCTGGCCGATGCGGGCGCAAAAGGGTTACATCTTGATGTGATGGACGGTCATTTTGTCCCAAATCTCACCTATGGAATGCCGATCGTTGAGGGTTTGCGGCGACACAGCGACCTTCCTCTTGATGTACACCTGATGATCAGTGATCCCTTGGCGTATGCGAAGCCCATGGTCGAGGCGGGTGCTGATCTCTTGACCGTGCATATTGAAGCATTGCACCCTGACCAGACTCTCGATGTTATTGGTGCAATCAAAGACCTAGGGGTGGCTGTCGGAATCGCGCTCAACCCAGAAACACCTCTCTCTACACTGGCTCCGTGTCTTGCAGAGGTTGACATGGTGCTTGTAATGAGTGTGGAGGCCGGTTTTGGCGGGCAAAAGTTTAATCCTAATTCATTGGAGAAATTAAGGGCATTGCGGGAGTCTCGCCCGGATTTGTTGCTCCAGATCGATGGTGGCATTGATATCGAAACAATTCTTCCAGCACGCGAGGCGGGATGCGATCTATTCGTCGTGGGCTCTGCGATCTTTAAACAAGCGGACTACGGGATTGCATTTCGCGAGCTAGAGGCTGCGATGTTGGGAAATCCTAGTAGAGGATCGGAACGAGTTTCGGTTGAGAGAAACGGCCAAGAAGGATCAGAGAACTCATGATCAGCAGATCAAAGCGAGTTGGTAGAGTTCTGTTAATCCGGCCAGGTGCCACAGAATTCGATGAGCAGGGCCGAATGAAAGGCTCGTTGGATATGCCGTTAAGCGACAAGGGGCGGCAGCAGGTAGATTCCCTCGCCGAGCAACTCGATCAATTTGAGCTACACACAATCTACACAGCCCCTTGCGAGTCGGCTCTAGAAACGGCTGAAAGGCTGGCTCGAGACCGATCAGAAGTACGGATTCGAGTCATTGATACACTTCGTAACGTTGACCATGGCTTGTGGCACGGAAAACTAATTGCCGAGGTACAGAGGAATCTTCCAAGGGTCTACCGACAAGGGCAGGATTCACCAGCCGACATTTGTCCTCCGGGTGGCGAATCAATTCGAGATGCCAGAGGTCGTGTACTCAAAGCGATCAAGAAAATCCTCCGCAAAAGCGGACAAGACTTCATTGCTATTGTGATTCCGGAGCCGTTAGCATCGGTCGTCCACGGGTTGCTCAACGGTGAGGAGGTGGTGGATTTCTGGGGCGCCGAGATGGACTCCGGTCGATGGGAGCTGATCGAATCGATCGCGGCGGTGTAGGCGTGAATAAATGTTGCTCAACCGACTACCAGCAAATGGGGGGGTGGTTCAACGCATTAGGCAACTGGGCTCGAAATACGGATCGAGCATTTGTGTGCGTGTTGTCATGAATCGGAAAGATTCATGCTAGCCGGCTGTGGTTTGGTGTCTTCCACTGCAATCAAAACCACGACCCATTGAAATTGATTCCGCTCCTTAGGGGGGGGTGATGGTCGTGGTTCGAAAATAGCGGTCATTCCATTGGGGAAGGACTGCATTCATGAAACGTTCGGGCTTTCTACAACGAGTTTTACTCGAATACAATCAAAGGTCGACATACAATTGAGTACGTCTTTGTTGTTCGGGCGTTTGTACGTCAGACAAAACGAAACTCCGCTTTTCTCAATCTCCCCGGCCAAGGTTTGCTCGTCATGCGCCGATTCGCTTTTTTCGCCCTCGCAGCTTTTGCTCCGATGATGCTTCATGCAGCTGATTCGGTTGTGCCAGCACAAGTGTCCATGATCGATAAAATGATCGAGCAAGGCTGGGAGAACTTTGAGATCAAACCAGCACCGGTAGCCGAGGATGAGCAGTGGTGTCGCCGAGTTTTTCTGGACGTCATCGGTCGTATCCCAACGGGAGAAGAACTCGAAGAGTTCATGGAGGGATCTCGTTATGACCGTCGTCGAGAATTAGTGGAGCGATTGCTGCATGATGATCGGTATACAGAAGAGTACGCTGGCCATTGGGCAACGATCTGGACGAACATTTTGATTGGTCGAAGCGGTGGAAATGAGCGAGGATCCATGATCTCTCGAAATGGTATGCAGAAATACCTCAGAGATTCGTTCGCCAGAAATAAGCCTTACAACACTCTTGTTAAAGAGTTGGTGAGTGCGACAGGTTCCACAAAGCCGGGTACCGAAAATTTTAATGGAGCCGTGAACTTTCTTGTTGATAAGGTCAATGAAGAAAAAGCTGTTTTAGCTACGAGTAGTACTTCCCGTATTTTCTTGGGACAGCAGGTTCAGTGTACGCAATGTCACAACCACCCATTCAATCAGTGGAAGCAGCAGATGTTTTGGGAGTTCAACTCCTTCTTTCGCCAAACCCGATCCCTCAGGCGATTTGTGGATGGGACGCGAGACATTGATCACGCAGAACTTATCGATCAAGACTTCGCTGGCGAGGCGAATCAGGCTGAAGAC
>JADHOA010000209.1 GCA_016779185.1 Rubripirellula sp. | reverse complement strand
TAACGCGCAAGAGCAATTTCGAAGCCGTTATATCACAAGTGATTTTGGCGGTGTCTTAGATCCGCAATTCGATCCTCGGTACTTCGCATTAAGACAAGGGTTCCAGTGGTTAGTTGCGAGTCCGAGTGATGTTATTGCTGCAGACTTGCAGCAATTTCGTTTGGGTTTGCATCAGAGATGGCAGACAAAGCGAGGGCTGCAAGGTAAAGAACGGATTGTCGATCTTTTGCAGTTTGATATCGATACTTCATTATTCAACCGATCTGATCAACATAACTTTTCCGAGACGATTGGACCAACTACTTATAACTTGGCCTATCATGTCGGAGATCGCGTGGCATTTTTGAGTGATGGTTATTTCGATTTTTTCTCCAGCGGTCTACAATCTATCAGCGCGGGGCTCCAAACGAGTCGGCCTAGCTTGGGCGAATTTTACGTTGGTTTACTTTCTATTCGCGGTCCTATCAGCAGCACCGTAGCGAGAGCCAATTTTGATTATCGGCTTAACGAAAAGTGGATAGCTTCGGCTGGTACCGCTTATGATTTTGACGAAACAGGAAACATAGGTCAGACCCTCGCCTTGACTCGTATTGGCGAATCAATGTTGCTTCGTGTTGGGGTTAATGTCGACGAAGGGCGTGACAACGTGGGGGTTGGTTTTTCAATCGAGCCTCGGTTTTGGCCATCACCTCGACTCGGACGTCTAGGAGGAGGGTTGATATCTCCACCTGGGATTGATGGTCTGGAATAGCTAATCAATGTGGGGGATCAAAACCTTGCATCGGGCTCGAGCCAAATTTATTCCGGGTTTTCGGTTGCCGATAGAATCCACTCTTGATAGGCCGCTGATGATCCCGTGATCGGAACCTTGATGATTCCGGGAGTATCATAAGGATGGCTCTTTTCCAGTAACTCTTTGATAGCGATCCATTGAGACTCACTGGTCTTGATAAGCATTCGACATTCATCTGTTTTGATGATCTCGCCTTTCCAGACGTAGCGGCTTCCTATCCTCGATTCAATCTGAATACAAGCCGCTAATCGTTTTTGCAGCAATTGATCCGACAACTCCTCCGCAGATCTCTCTGAGGCAGTAGAGGTAATAATTAGAATAATGCGTTCGTCTTTATTCATTGCTGGATTATCGAGAACGAGTGCATTAGCTGAAGTGACCCACGAGCGGAAATCGGTGTGGGTCGAGAGCTATATCTGGCTCGGCGGTTTTCGTTGAATCGACTATGTCGATAATTGTTTTGGGGCAAGATCAAAATGAATGTGGTGATGCCAAATGATAAAAACTTGCCTTCCTTCTGATGTTGAGCGTTCGTTTGGAATCGCTTTCGAGTAAACAAAATGTAGATCGAATCGGTTGGTATGGGTGGTTCAAAACTTTTTTTCACTAAGTACCAACTTCAGTCTAGTAATGCTACGTTAGAGGCAGAAGCGGTGTGGCTGAGTGAGTGGTTTTGGTGAAGTGTTGGGATCTATTCGATTAAACAGGGTAATAAGTGGATTCATGATGGTCGATCGCAAGAAGGGATCCGCTGTGAACCTGTCTTTGTTTCGGATGGCTATTGCATCGTTCCTTTACTCTTGGAGAGTAGGGTTGTCAGTGGCGTTAGGTGTCGCTATCGCAACCGCTGTTATCGTCGGTGCATTACTTGTTGGTGATTCCATGCGAGGAAGTTTGCGTGAGTTGACCCTCCAGCGTTTAGGGAAAATCGAGTCAATTCTCTTTCCTGGCAGTTTTTTCAACACCGACGATCTGATTCCAGCAGATGTGCAGCACGCTTCTGTGATTTTCTTTAGCAAGGGTGTGATTGAATTTCGTAAATCATCTGGGCTAACTCGTCGCTCAGGTAATGTGCAAATTATCGGCTGCGACTTCTCGTTTTGGAATCTAGATACTTCACTCGACGAGATTGTGGTATCGCCCGGCGAAAACGAAGTGGTTCTCAATCACTCGGCTGCTGCTGAATTGGGTGTTTCAGTGGGTGATCTCGTCAACGTAAGGCTGCCGGTAGAACAAGCGGTTCCGGCCGATAGCCCACTTGGACGCCGAGATTCGACAACGGAAGGGCTTCCGAGACTAACTGTCATTCAGATCATTCCGGATCGAGGTCTAGGACGCTTTAGCTTATCCGCCAGTCAATCGACTCCGCTCAATATTTATCTCTCTCGGGATACGATCGCGCAGAGTTTAGATCGTGAAGGTCAAGCGAACATGATTCTCTTTGATCAGATCGTGTCCTTGAACGCGCTGAATATCGATCTTTCTACCCTCGGTATGAAAACATCTCCAATACGCGGTGGATGGGTAAGTGCAGAGGGTGAAGAGATAACGGTTTTCCAATACATATCATTGACTTCAGACTCTTTGCTAATTCCAGATTCAGTCGCGAATCGAATCCTTGATACTGCAGTTGGAAGTGATGCGGTTCCGCAGTCGACTTATCTTGCTAATGCAATTGAAACATTAAAAGACGATGGAACGGTATTGAATTCAATTCCTTACAGTACAATTACTGCAGTTGATTCAAGTCCAGATTTACCACTGGACTACCAACTCGATCCGGAGCAAGAGATCAACGGAGCGATTCCAGTCGTATTAAATGAATGGGCTTCGCAGCAGTTGGAGGCGTCGGTCGGAGACATCGTTAAAATCGCTTACTTTGAGCCCGAGATAGAGAATGGCAAAGAGGTAGAGCGCTCATTCACCGCTGTTGTCACTTCCGTGGTTCCATTGACAGAACCGGACGACCCGTACAGTCGACGTCGCACTGCTGTTTTTAGAAGTCCACGTACTCGGTACAACGATCCCGCTTTGACTCCCACAGTACCTGGGGTTACCGATCAAGATTCTATTGCTGACTGGGATCTGCCTTTTAAGCTAACTCGAAAAATATCTAAGGCGGATGACGAATATTGGAACAATCATCGCTTAACTCCCAAAGTATTTGTTCCACTATCAGTTGGCCGAAAATATTTTGGAAGTCGTTTTGGGGTGATTACCAGTTTGCGATTTCCAATGGTTGAAGAGACGAGCCCCGGTGATCTTGCAGACCAAATCACAGTCGCTCTAGAGCCTGTGCTGAATGATATCGGGTGGGATGTTATTCCGGTTAAGGCAGAACAGTTAACCGCAGCGAGTGGCACGACTCCTTTTGATGGTTTGTTTTTGTCTTTGAGCTTTTTTGTTATTGCTGCTGCAATCCTACTGATTGCAATGCTTTTTCGACTCGGCTTGATCCAGAGAATGCAGCAGTACGGCTTACTTTTGATCACTGGATGGTCGCCGCAGATACTTCTTCGTTATGTATTTCTGGAAGGGGTGTTTGTAGCAGTATTTGGCGTTGCTGCCGGCTTGCTTTTAGGGGTCTGCTATTCCATAGCGGTACTACATGCCTTGCGAACGTGGTGGGTTGATGCGGTCACGGTTCCATTTTTAGATTTTTATTGGACGTATCGCAGCCTCATGATTGGATCAGCCGCTGGATTTCTTATGGCTATTGGCACACTTTGGATTTCGGCAAAATGGCTTTCAAAAGCTCGACCTCAGTACTTGCTGAGTCGGCGTAGCCTTGATGATGTGGTTGGTCGTCGGGTTGGTGAGAATGCGATTGCAAGGTTGATCGCGATTTTGTTGCTTGGCATGTCCTTGGTCCTTGGATCACTAGGTGCTTTTTCCGGAGGACAGGTAGCAGCGGGAGCTTTCGTTAGCAGCGGTATGTGCCTTTTGATTTCTTCCTTAATCAGTTGCCATTCAACTTTGGCAAGAAACGCGACTGCCGTACGTCGGCGTGCGAAGGTCGATTTGAAGTCCACCCGGGCCTTGGCCTTGCGAAATATTTCACGTTACCCAGCTCGTAGCACAATGACTGTTGGGCTTATTGCTTTTGCCGCATTCCTTATTTTCTCAATCTCAGCATTCCAATTGCGTCCGACAGATGAAGGAACGGGTGGGTTTCGCTTTATCGCGGAAGCTTCGCAACCAATTTATGAAGACTTGAACGATCTATTGGTAAGACGGCAGTTCATGGGCTCTGACGCGGAGACGCTTGATCACTCTGCCATTGAGATGTTTAGGATAAAGCTCGGGCAAGATGCCAGTTGCAATAACTTGTATCAGTCGACCCGTCCAACCGTCTTGGGTGTTCCTAAGTCCTTTTCGCAGTTTTTGATTGATGCTGATTTGTCTGGATTTCGATGGGCCATGGGGCGAAAAGGCAACATGGAAAAATTGAATTGGGATGCACTCGCAGTCGATGCCAAAGGAACGAAGGATGATCCAATCCCGATAGTGCTTGATCAGAATACTGCGATGTGGAGCTTGCATCTGATGAAAGGCATCGGTGAGGTTGTAGAGTTTGAACTTGTTCCTGGTAAAGCTCATGCATTTAAAGTGGTCGGGCTGCTGTCCAACTCCGTATTGCAAGGGAAGCTTTTGATGGGTGAAAACAACTTTACACGCTTGTTTCCCGAAATCAATGGATATCAGTTCTTCCTGATTGCTTGCGATAAATCTAATGCAGATGTGGTTGAAGGGATTATGGAAAAGCGTTTTAGCGATCTCGGAATGGATTTGACGGAGGCTACGACTGTTTTGGCGAGGTTGTTGGCGGTACAGAACACTTACCTGAGGACATTTCAAAGTCTTGGTGCAATAGGCCTGTTGCTCGGCACGTTCGGTTTAGGGATTGCACAAGTGCGTAGCGTGCTGGAGCGACAGAGCGAAATTGCCATTCTCAGATCAATTGGATTCTCTATCGGAAGACTTGGAGTTTTGGTTGTAAACGAGACAATGTTGCTGCTCTTCATTGGTGTCGGATTAGGGTTGTTATCTTCGATTCTCGCAGTGCTGCCTCACGCCATTTTTGAAGGTATTAATCCACCGATTTTAGAACCAATTGCCATTTCGATTCTTATGGTATTCATTGGATTGGCCGTTGCAGTAGTGGCAGTACGTGAAGTTGCCAAATTACCACTACTGGACTCACTGCGAAAATAATTCAGCTGAAGATCGGAAGCTAAAAGATGAAGTGGCTGGATTCACGTGTTGAGAGTGCTCGGGATCATCTTGCATTGGATGAAGCCATGTTAATGGCAGCTGAAAACACCGGATCAGGAGAAGTGATTCGTGTTTGGGAGTTCTCAAAACGAGTGGTGATTGCCGGCCGATCAACAAAGATAGCTCAAGAGATTGATGTCGAGTTTTGCAATAAATCCGGTGTTGAAATCTTAAGGCGATGTAGTGGAGGTGCTTCGGTCGTTGGTGGACCAGGGTGTCTCATGTACAGCATCGTACTTAGTCTCGAGCACAACCCGTTACTTCGCAAGATTGACTATGCCCATCAGTTTGTCATGAGTCGAGTTTTTTCGGCTGTTCATAATCAGGTGTCGCAGATCAGTTTATGTGGAATATGCGATTTAGCTTGGAAAGGCAGAAAGTTCTCTGGCAATAGCTTGCGAGTGCATCGCGATCATTTGTTGTATCACGGCACGATACTTTACAACTTCGATCTTGGCTTTCTTCATCGATGTCTAAAGTTCGCACCGCGACAACCCGAATACAGGCAAGGAAGAGATCACTATGACTTTGTCACGAATGTTCCTATCAACCAAAACACGCTTTGTGCTGACCTGTGTTCACAGTTCGAAGCATTCGAATCGAATGATTTGGATGAGTACCGATGTTTTATGCAGCAGATTCGTTTAGATCGCTATGATCGGAGCGATTGGCATTGGCGACATTAGTCGGGTGATCTCGCACTCCCCTGATAAAAAATTAAACGAGCGAATTGGTTTCATGAAGTCGATACCCGCGTCGCTTGCTCAGAGTCTAAGAGTAAGTGGGCAGTCACACCTTTTAAGCTTCCTTGATTCGCTGAATCCGGTTGATTATCAACGTTTGGTTGGCCAGTTAATGTCTGTAGATTGGCCATTGATAAGGAACTTGGTCTCAACTGGATTTACAGTGGTTGAGGAAGGAGAAGAAGATTTTGAACCGCCAGTCGCGGTTCGAGCGAACGGGGAAGGAGTCGCCTGGTCTATTTCAGACGCTGAAGATGCAGGCGTCACTGCTTTACGAGCAGGTGCAGTTGCTGCCGTTGTGGTCGCAGGTGGCCAAGGCACAAGATTAGGATTTGAGCATCCGAAGGGAATGCTGCCGATAGGACCCGTATCGAATCGCACTTTGTTTCAAATAATTGCGGATCGTCTGAAAGCAACGGGGTTGAGATACGGTGTAAAAATACCTTTGTACCTGATGACTAGTGATGCGACACATCAGGAAACCGTTAGTTATTTCTCGAGTAACAATTACCTAGGGTTAGATCCAAGCGAACTCGTCATTTTCAAGCAGGGTACGATGCCTGCCGTGGATATATCGACGGGGCTTTGCTTGATGGCGGCACCGAATTCCTTAGCTCTTAGTCCCGATGGGCATGGCGGCACTCTCGCCGCGTTACAAAAAAACGGATGCTTGGATGACGCAGAAAGTCGCGGAGTTAAGCATCTCGCTTACATTCAGGTAGACAATCCGCTTGCCCAATTATGCGACCCAGTCTTTTTGGGTCATCATCTTTTGTCGGGAAGTGAGATGACGACTCAAGTCGTCAAGAAAAGGTACCCACTGGAGAAGGTGGGAAATGTTGTGCGAGTTGGCGAGAAGGTTCGGATAGTTGAATACAGCGATTTACCTGAGCACTCTGCAAAGCAAACCAATGAGGATGGAGAACTGCGGTTTTGGGCGGGTAACATTGCAGTTCATCTCATAGAGCTTCCGTTTCTTCGCCGTTCTTTGACCCAAGCTGACTTGCTGCCATTTCACCGAGCTTTTAAGCAAGTTCCCTATGTCGATCGATCAGGTCAGAGAATTAATCCTAGCGAGCCAAATGCAGTCAAATTCGAGAGGTTTATTTTTGACCTCTTGCCTCATGCCAAAAATGCTTTGGTGGTCGAGGCCGATCCTGCTTTCGCCTTTGCTCCCGTAAAGAACGCAGCTGGATCCGAAACCGATACCGCGGAATTGGCGAAAGATGCGTGCAGCAATTTGCACAAGGGTTGGCTGGAAAGACTTGGTATTACCGTGGCAGAGGGGGTGCGGGTCGAAATCAACCCCCTTTTCGCGTTAGACATGTCAGAGTTAGCGACCAAGGTTAGCAGAGATCAAGAATTTCTTGAGGACCATTATTTCTGCTCTTGATTAAGATTTACCCTATTCATCTGCCAGTTTTCAGAGGGCAAGAGGATAGGTTATCTGCCCTCTAAGTGGTCAATCTTCGGAACTTCCTTATCAGAAAAGTGTTTTACAGATTAGAATTCGCGATTCAATGCGATCCGCAGCAACTTCGTTTTTACTGGAATTCGATGAGAAATAGACAGTCTCGAGCCTGGAGAAGTAACCAGATTCGGTTTGGTGGAACC
>JADHOA010000208.1 GCA_016779185.1 Rubripirellula sp. | reverse complement strand
CAATCTCTTCGAGTGCTCACCCTTGAACGCGGAAGAGACGGTTAGGCAACGACCCAAGGTTTTGTTCATCGCTGTCGATGATCTGAATGTGTGGAGCGGTTGCGTGAATGCTCGGCCCAGTGCGATCACTCCTAATCTCGATCGCTTAGCTCAACGAGGCACTCTATTTACCAATGCTCACACGGCTGGAGTTTTTTGTGCACCGAGTCGCGCGGCAATTTTTAGTGGACAGTTTGCTTCCACCACAGGTTGTTACAGAACGGCGACCTACTTTGTGGACCATCCCGAAATCGAGTCACTGCAAACCAGTTTTCATCACGCGGGGTATCAGACGTTCGGCGCCGGTAAGTTGTATCACCATCCGGCGGGGATGATTGACCAGCGTGGATGGACAGAGTTTTTCCTGCGAAATGATTCTCAGCGTCGGTCGGGTTGGCCCATGGATTCTTGGGAGAGTGATACGCCCTTTCCAAGCCCGTTTCCTTATAGCCCATTCAATCGAGGCAAAGAAATTACGGGTGGACTTTTTTTAGAGTGGGGCCCCGTGGCGAATGATCGTGAAGGTGAAATGGCCGACACGATCCGCACGAACTGGGTCACCGAGCAGTTGAAGTCCGAGCACCGGGACCCGTTCTTTCTTGCACTTGGTCTTTATGCTCCACATTTTCCGAACTATTGCCCGCAGAGATACTTTGATCTTTATGATCCTGAGTCTATAGAACTGCCACCGTATTTTGCGAGTGACCTCGATGATCTTCCCGAAAAAATTAAGAAGCTCAAAACCAATCGTTCACGTATCCATCAAGAGTTGCAATCCTTGAACGCAGTCAAGGGTGCGATACATGGTTATCTTGCGTCGATCAGTTATGCAGACGCCATGATTGGGAAAGTGCTAGATGCATTGGATTCGAGCCGTTACGCGGATAATACGATCGTGGTGTTCTGGAGTGACCACGGGTATCACCACGGAGAGAAAGGTGATTGGGGTAAGCACACGTTGTGGGAACGTACCTCGAATGTTCCCTTGATATTCGCGGGGCCCGGAATTGCACAGGGAGCGGAGGTTGGTTCGACGGTCAGTTTGGTAGATCTGTTTCCCACGCTGGTTGAATTATGTGGGTTGCCGAAACCCCATCAGGAACTTGAGGGGCAATCAATCGCAGGCATACTAAAACAGCCCAGTGAAGCGGTTGATCGAAATGTTTTTCTTCCTCATATGAACCCAGGTGAGTATGCGATCATCAATCGCCACTGGCGGTACATTCGTTACGGTGAGGATGGTGAGGAGTTATACGATGTGCTTGGTGATCCCAACGAGTGGCATAATCTTGCCTCAGATCCACAGTACTTAGACTTGAAGATTGAATTACAGCAGTCGGCTCCTAGTGATTTTGCGCCGTCCGGTACAAATCTGAATCCTCGACGTGATTTGTTTGTTAACGGTGATAGTTTTTCGTGGAAACCGGGTAGCGGTAATTATCGACCAACCGAGAAGTATCTGCCCTACACCGATGGGGCTGGCGAGGGGGAGGTCGGTGGTTCGAGTGCGAACCAAATCGATGATGCGTCTGGTCAGGTAGAATTAAAAAATTCCGGTGAGCGTTCCAAATCGGAGAGGCAACTTTCAACGAAGACGAATCGCCGAAAAAATATTCTGTTTGTGATTTGTGATGATCTCAATACTCACGTTTCGACGTCTGGATACGGTCAGGCAATTACGCCCGCTTTGGATGAACTTTCAAAACATTCCATCACGTTTGATCGCGCATACTGTCAGTATCCTGTTTGTGGACCATCAAGGGCATCGCTGCTGAGTGGACTTTATCCTGAGGCCACGGGCGTGCTTGATAATCAAATGGATTTATCGGCCCTGCGTCCTGATTTGGTGACCATGCCAGAGTTTTTTAGGAGTCGTGGTTATTGGACTGCGAGTACAGGTAAGATCTTTCACAATGAGAAGCTTGATCCCGGTGATCGAGTGTGGGATGCGTGGATTCGGTACGAGAATGATGAATTGCCTGTGGTGGCGGCAGCCAGAAAGCAGTTTGAGGCTGAGTTTGGCTCGATAGAACTGGCTGCGAATCGAAGAAAGTGGCGTGACTTGGAAAAAGAAGTCTCGGCTCCACTCAACGCCCAGACTCCGCCCGGTCACGGAATCAGCGGTTTACTAGATGACCAGCACAAGGATGCGAAAAATGCGAAGCAGGTAATCGCTTGGTTGGAAACCAAACCGTTCTCCGAGAAGCCCTTTTTTATCGCATTGGGTTTGCAAAAACCGCATGTGCCGTTTTTGGCTCCAGAAAAATACTTTGCATTACATCCAGCTTCAGAGATTTCTTTTTTTGAAGATCGTCACGATTTGTGGGATTCGATTCCGCGATCAGCGATTTCGAATCGGTTCGAGGCTTTCGGATTCAGAATCGGGCTAGAGAATCCAGCGTTACGACGAGAATACATGCAAGCCTATCACGCCTGCGTTTCTTTTATTGATCATCAGTTGAATCGTGTCTTGGGGGCTCTGAAGGCCGAAGGGTACTGGGAAGATACTGTGATTGTTTTTACCTCCGACCATGGTTATCACCTGGGCGACCATTTTATGTGGGGAAAGGTGACGCTGTTTGATATTGGATCGAGAGTGCCGTTGATTGTTCGCGCCCCGGGGATGGCTGCCGAGGGTAGAAAATCGCAGGCGATGGTTGAACTAATTGACCTCTATCCGACTCTTGCCGATATGGTCGGGCTAGAGCCGCCAAGTCATCTTCAAGGTCGTTCGTTTCGTCCGCTTTTGGGCCACCCAGATCGGTTGGGACAGAAACGTCTGGCGTATACCGTGGTTCGTCGCGGTCCAAACATGGGATACGCAATCCGCGATCAACGTTGGAGGTACACGCAGTGGCCGGACGGCGAGGAGTTGTATCACTTGACGAATGATTCACATGAAAGAGTGAATCTTGTGGGCAAGCCTGATCTGGAGGGTCGTCTTGACGAGTATCGTGGTCTGCTGAAGGAAACGCGGGAACGGACTACCGTTGTTGGTTCGTTGAAAGATGCTGCCCAAGGAGTGCGATGAAATGACACGTTCAGAAGATGTTTTAGGACGATCCACCGTGCTGAATCGACGATTATGGAGCGAGTGTCTCGGTGCATCGTTGGGAATGATTGCGTTCTCTTCGTTGTTGCGGGATGACGGAATGGTTTTAGCTGATGAATGGAATGCTGAAGCAAGGGCCGCTTCCGCTACGTCAGATTACATGGGTGAGCGTCCCGGTCATTTTATTGCTAAAGCCAAGCGATGCATTTTTTTAATGATGGAAGGTGGCCCATCGCACATTGATACATTTGACCCAAAGCCAAAGCTAAATGAACTTCATCTGTCGCAATTTCATCGAGGTGGAGAAGAGAAGTCGGCGATGGAGAGCGGGAAACGTTACTTCGTTCAAAGTCCTTTTTCGTTTGGACGCTATGGGGAGAGCGGTGCGTCCATGGCGACAAATTGGGAGCACCTGCGTGGTGTTGCTGACGAACTTTGCTTTTATCGTGGTTGTCAGGTGGATAGTGTGAATCACCCTACAGCGATGTATCAAATGAATTGTGGTAATCAATTCGGAGGTGATCCTGGACTTGGTGCTTGGGTCACCTATGGTCTTGGGACTGTGAACCAAAATTTGCCTGGCTTTGTCGTCCTGCCAGAGGTCTCATTTCCTCAGGGTGGTGCCGCGAATTGGGGGAACGGTTATCTCCCCACCTCGTATCAGGGGACTCCATTGCGGCCCACCGGTTCGCCAATTCTTGACTTGAACCCGCCTCCGGGGATGAATCAGCAGCGGCAACGGGACAATCTTGATTTGCTGCGGCAGATGAATCAGCGGCACGCGGCGGACAACCCCCAGCATCAAGAGCTCAATGCGCGGCTCGAGAGTTACGAGCTTGCCTATCGGATGCAAAGCGAGATCCCAGCAACCTTGGATTTGTCGGGTGAGAGTCAGCAGACGCTTGACGACTATGGTGTAGGGAAGGAAGCGACAAATTCGTTCGGCAGAAAATGTTTGCTCGCGCGAAAGCTAGTGGAGAAAGGTGTCCGATTCGTTCAGCTCTACAACGGAAGTTGGGATAGCCATGATTACATTGAACGAGCACATGGGAATTTAGTTCGAGCAGTTGATCGACCTATCGCGGCTTTAATCAGAGATCTGAGAAAAAGAGGACTTTTGGACAGCACATTAATTGTGTGGTGCGGTGAGTTTGGTAGATCACCTGACAATGGAGTTCGCGGTGGAACGGCCTATGGACGCGATCATAACCCCAACGCGATGACAATCTGGATGGCTGGCGGCGGATGTCGCGCGGGGCACACGATCGGTGCAACCGACGAGACGGGCTCTGAGGCAGTGGAAGAGGTCCATCACGTCCGCGATTTTCACGTCACACTGCTTCGTCTACTTGGGCTGGACGATAATCGGCTGACTTTCTATCACGCCGGCCGTCATAAACAGCTAAGTCAATTTGGTGGCAAGGTCATCGATTCGTTGATCGCGTAAAAAGTCGATCGCTCTGCCGTTGCAAAGGCAGAGAAGAAGTGTCAGCTTGGTTGCGCAAACTTTCTTGCCCGAAGTTGCCTAGTTTGTTCCAGTGTTGCTAAAGAAGCGACTCTGTCAAAAGCTGGGCAGCCTCGTCGGAAATCAGGCCCAAGTGCAGTTTGGGAAATTTGGTGGCGTCGAGTGTTCTTTGCACGGCTTGATGGTACAATTCGGTTCCAATGCGTCGGGTACGGATTCGGCGCGGTTTCGAGAAGTCGTTGTGATGTGAGAGAGTTTGGTATGAGTGATTCGACGGTCAGCGGTGTGGTTCACCTGATCGAGGAAACCAAGACATTCGGCAGCAAGGGGTTCCGCAAGCGGCTGGTTGTTCTGGAGCAGGATAAAGGCTCTTTCACCAATTACATTCCCGTCGAATTTCTACGGGACTCCTGTGACTCGGTCGACGAGTTGAATGTAGGGGATGAAATCGAGGTCAGCTACCGACTCAGCGGAAGGCGTTGGCAACGCGATGCACAAAGCGAAGCAAAGTACTTTTTGAGCGCAGAGGCGATGTCCTTCCAGCTACTTGGCTCAACTGGGGGAACAATGACGGAAAGAGTTAGTTCCCCAAATGACGCGTTCTTAGAGGCGGGTGACGATGAGGCACCTTTCTAGGAGTAATCGTGTCGCTCGGTGATTTCTTATTGCTGGCCATTCGTCCGTGATTGAAAGAGTGGTGCCGAGCTCGTGCGAATCGGCTGCTGGGATTGGGCTCGTGCAAGTGAATTCGCAAAAGTCTTGTTTGTTCGGTTGATTCGCATCTGACGTTCTCGCAGTGAGGATTGTCTGCGTCTGCGTCAGGGTTGCACTCACGCAGACCGTGTTTTTCTAGGCCATTCTGGTGCTGCAATGGTCGTTTGCCATGTATGGCTGCCTAGCTTTGGGGGCGGACTGTGGTTTCAGGATTGTCGTTGCACAGGCGATGGAGATAGGCCCTGATATCTGGCCGATGCAAAAGCTCTATACCAATCTGCATATTGTTTGAGCATCCGTTGTTGCCGATTAGTCACATTCACTTGCCCTGCTGCGTGATGAATTCGATCGGAAAACTGCCAGAGTGTTTCGCTCGGTGCTCGATTCAAGTTCATTCGCCGCAACAAACGGTCGGCTCTACGAAGCATGCGTCGGCAGCGCAGTTCTTCTTTCGCATCTAAACTTGATGTTGCTTTTCGATGTCGCTTCCAGATGAAAAAAACTAAGCCGAGGAAAACGGGCAATTGTGCAACGCGAAATAGAATCACAATTGGCTCGCTAAATCGAATGGCTGCCAACCAATTGAATAAGTTTTCAAACAGGCTCTCGTCTAGTCCCGTTTGATTCTCTAGCAGGTTGCCCGACGCATCACCGGCGATCAGTGCGTCTTGTTCCGGTTCGATGGTTCGGTAGGTGCGGCCGGGTGTTGATTCTACCGGGAACCAAGTTTGGGTCATTTCATCGTAGGCTTCGGCCCAAGCGTGTGCATCTCGGTTCCTGCCCAGCCAAAGGCCCGTTTCATCTTCGCTTATTTCGTCGACGATGTAACCGGTAACATATCTTGATCTTACTCCAAGGCTGCGGAGAAGCATTACGGTCGCGGATGCAAAGAATTCGCAGTGGGCATCATGCTGGGTGTCAAGAAAGTAGGCGATTGGATCTTCATTTCTTGGTCGGTCGATTTTGGTGTTTAGGCTGTAACCGTATTGGGATTGAAAGTGTTCGCTGACTGCGTTGGCAATTTTCGCAGGCGTATTTGCTTCGCCAACAATATTCGACCCGTATTCACGGAGGCTCATCTCGAGACGGCTTGGTATCTGCAACGTGAATTCTTGGATTTCGGGTATTAATTGAGTTGGCGGTAATCTTTGCCCGACGCCAATCACGTATGGTCGGCGCACATCGACACCCGAGCGAACGACGCCGTGGGGCGTGTAGGCTATTTCTTGACTACTTGCTTCAATCCAAAAAGAATTGAGTGGTGTGAAAATAATCGACCCTTTCGATGGGTCGGACAGCACCTCGACCGGAATAATCTTGTTGGGTGGGTTGGGTAGCAGATCAAAATGATTCAGTGGCTGTCGAGTGGTAACATTGAGTTCGGTCGTACCCATGGAACTGGGAGGAATCATTTTGTCTGGGATTCGTGCGGTTCGAGTGTAACGTTGGTACTCAAAACTTCCCGAGTCGATCCAGCGTCCACGAAAGTATTGGTCAAAGACACTGCCCCGAAGATAGCCGGGGGCAATTTGACAGTAGGCTTGCACGGCGATCTCTGCAGGGTCGCCAAGCATGTGCTTTCGAAGCGATCCTAATTCGCTACCTCGGACGTATCTTGTGCCACCGACGTACGATTCTTCGGCCATTGCATTGAACGAAGTCTTCAGCTCCTCTTGCAACTTGCTCTGTATCGTCGGCAGGATCATGTTGGTTCCATTGGCGACGCCGCTCGTTCCCATCAGTAGGACGGATAAAACTAACAGAGAAAAGATTGGAACGAGCCATTTGGAAACTTGTGAAGACGGTGAGTTCTGCGACGATAGCTCACCGAAACCGAGTTGATGCTTGAGGATTAGCTCGCATCCTAAAACAAAGCCGATGCAGATGGTCAGCGCAAGCGCGGTTTGTGCGGTCAATGAGCTGCTGGCACCCCCCGCCGCACACGACATCAAGACGACAACACAGCCAAGAGGAATCATCGAGGGGTGCCCCGTCGCTGGCCGCCGAGACCAAAGTAACAGCGCGAATGTCATGGATGTGTGGGCGAGGCTGTCGATGACTAGGTAAACATAGTTGGTTTCTTCGGTGAGCTGGCCCGTTGCTCGCCATGGCAACACGACAGCAAGGTTGGTTAGAAACGCAAGCGTGCCGACCGGG
>JADHOA010000207.1 GCA_016779185.1 Rubripirellula sp. | reverse complement strand
GATCCGGCAATCGGTATTGTGAAATTTAGTCGGATGGATGGATCCACTTTATCCGTGCTGTATCACTATGCGTGTCATCCGATTCAAGGAGTCCCTAGTGGCGGCAACACCGCGGATCTGACGGGATTTGCGTCAAAGGTTGTCGAGGAGAGTCTTGGAGGCGATTGTGTAGCGTTATTTGTTCAGGGGTGTGGAGGCGATATTAACCCACGAAACTATAAGCAAGTTGATCAGCCGAGGGACGCAGAAACGCTTGGAAATAAACTTGGCCTCAGTGTGCTTCGTGAGGTTGCGCGAATTCGTTGTGTTGCCGAGTCCCGACTCAAGGTCATCAATGAAAGGTTGGTTTTGCCACGTGGTGATCAGAGCGGAAAGATTTTTGAAATGGAAAAGCGACAGGAGCAACTGCTGAATAGTCTTCGTGGTACGACGTTAAATCTAAAGACGTTTCTACCTTTGATGGTGAAGTACCAGCTTGATCCAGAGTTTCCTTCCTATGATTCTTATGGCTACTTGAGAGAAGTTCAGTCAGAGGATGAGGCGTATCGAAAGTTGGATCGCAAGAACAGCGATTTGATCGATGCCTACATTCAGAACGTGATGACGATGGAAGAATTGACGCGGGTCCAGACAAACTTGCGTCTATTGAAAAAGCACCACGCTTCGCTGGTAGCGTCGGGTAAACGCACGATCGAGGTGGAAGTGATGGGAATCCGGCTTGGCGATGTAAAAATGGTGACGTTCCCCGGTGAGTTAACCGTCCCGATTGGCTTGGAGATCAAAGAACTTGCAAACGATCCAGCAACTTTGATTTCAGGTTACACCAACGGCTACATCTATTACGCGCCGACGACTGAACAGCTGGAAAACGCTGGCAACGCGCAAGAAGACAGTGACTGTATTCTTGCTCCGGAGTGGTATCCGATTTTTAGATCAAAGGCTCTTGAGATTTTACGGCAGCTCTAAAGCGTCAGGGTTTCCTTACGATTTTTTCCTCAATCGTAGGATCTCAGTGGTTGCCGTGTTCCTTTGAAATCGACCATGTACTGGCTTTAGCAATCCGACTGGGATACGATCGTCTTTGCTAATTAAAGAAGATTTAGACTTATCGAATGATTCGACTGGTCGATACCGCCGCGTTCTGGGGATAATAATGAAAGCTTCCATGGTTTATCGATTTGCATTGATGTTGCTGTGTTCGACATTTTCGTATTCGGCTTTAGCAATTTCACCTTGGAAGGCTACCTTCAATGAGATGTTCGTGGATCAAGGTCCAGAGTCTCTGCAGGTGGCTTTCGCAGACAAGGTCATTGGCAGTTGCAAGGTGTGTCATGTAGACGGTCAGGAAAAGTCGGTCCGAAACCCATTTGGGATCGAACTCGATAAACGAATCAACGGGAATGCCTCGGAGCGAATCAAAGCTGCTGGAGAGAAAGGAAACGATGCCAAGGCTGCGATGCAGGAACAAGTGAATCAGGAGTTTCTTGTTGCCCTGAAGGCGGTTCTAGAGCTTCCGTCTCAATCTGGTGATGGTACCTATGGAGCTCGAATCAAGAGTGGGAAATTACCGTTCGTACCTGGAGAAAAAGTGGAGGCCGTCGAGTTTGCGAGAGCCACAATCGATCTTGGTGTGGTGGTTAGCGATATCGAAAAGGCATCCAGATTCTATAAGGAAGCAATCGGCTTGAAAGAGTTCGAGGGTTTCTCGGTCGGAGCAGGTTTTTCTACTGACGCTGGGCTTACGGATCAACAAGCGTTGTCGATTCGAGTTTTTGCATTGGGTGATGATGAAACCGCAACCAAGCTGAAGTTAATGCAGGTTCCCGGTGCCAATAGCGCCGCTAGCCAAAACGAAACCATTCATTCGCAATTGGGATTCAGTTACATCACCATCTTTGTCAACGATATGGCAGCAGCAACGAAACGCCTTGAGGCCAACGGTGTGAAGCCATTGGCGAAAGGTCCAGTTCCGCTCCCAGAGGGTTTTCCAGAAGGTGTCTTTTTAACCGTGGTGAAGGATCCAGATGGCAACTTCGTAGAACTCGTTGGACCTTCGAAATAGTACCATTCTGTTAACGCAGAAAGATCATGTCAGTCAATGCTTTCCATTTGATCAATGCAAAGCATGTTGCTGATCTAGGTGGTTCCGTTTTGTGTTTGCGGAATTTCGGAATCCATTTGATGCTCCAATTCCTTGGCTGCTTGCACAAGGTTTCGGAGCATACCAGTGAAGATGAATTGATGAAGTGGCCAAATTGAATACCAGTAACAGAGGCCAAAGAGTCCGACCGGATCGAAGATCGCAGTTTGAGTGATTTCGCATCCATCTTTTTTGGGCGTTACCACAAATTCGAGCCAAGCTCGTCCCGGTAAACGCATCTCGGCTCGAAGTCGTAAGGTGCGTGGCGGATTGATTTTTTCGACACGCCAACAATCGAGAGTGTCTCCGACTTTTAACTCGGTTGGATGGATTCTTCCTCGCCGTAATCCTGGCCCACCCACCAAAAGATCCAGAAAGCCACGAATCTTCCATAGCCAATTTCCGTAGTACCAACCGGTTTTCCCGCCAATGCATTGGATGGGACGAAACGCTGTTTCAGGGCTCAGCGGAACACTCATTGTTCGACAGTCCACGAGTCGATTTCCAAATTGCTCACCTCCAAAGCGCCTTTGCTCACGTGTCGAGGAAACTGCATCTTGCCATCGAGTATTGGCGAACTCTTGGTCCTCCTTGGATAACGCGCGTCGAATCGCTTCTTCGAGACGCATCGGCTTTAGCGAGAAGGCTTGTAGCGCGGAGGGATCATTGACCACGGTAGGGTTACGAAGACTTTCGACCAGTTTTCTCCCGATTGTCGCATAGACTGGCGTCACAAGTCCTAGCCAAAGGCTTGAAAGGCGTGCAGATAAAAATGGTACGGGAAGCATGAATCGTTTTAAGCCTCGTTGTCTCGCATACTCCTGCATCAAGTCGCGATAAGAAACCTGGTCGGGCCCACCAATTTCATAAACGCAACTTTCTCCCGCTGGATGATCAATGGATTGGATCAAATACGAGAGTACGTCTTCGATGGCAATGGGCTGAGCTTTCATGGAGACCCAGCGTGGGCAGATCATGACCGGCAATTTTTGGGTCAAGGAGCGAATCAGTTCAAAAGACAGACTCCCAGATCCGATGATGATGGACGCACGAAATTCAATAACCTGTGCAAGTGATTCTTGAAGCACGTTGCCGACCTCGTGGCGGCTACGCAGATGCTTGGAAAGTTGTTCACTCGCATCACCTAGCCCGCCGAGGTAAACAATTTTCTTCACTCCGGCCCGCTTTGCAGCCGTAGCAAAATGGTGAGCAGCCCGACGATCTTCATCTTCGAAGTCGGTACCGCTTCCCATGGAATGGATTAGGTAAAAGGCGGTATCGATTCCCTCAAGAGCAGCATCCAGAGACGGTGGGTCCATAACATCGCCGTGAACGATTTCGAAATCGCTACCCACTCTGGCGCGAAGGTACTCGGGGTTCCGAGCCATTAACCGAAGTTGCCAGTCGGATCGGTTCGCTAACAGCGGTATCAAGCGACCGCCAACATACCCGGTGCCGCCAGTGATGAGGATTTTACGGGTGTGCATTGTGCTTTCAGCGATTTGGTGAATAAACGTAGCGGCGAACCGACTTTTCAGAGTAGTTTACCGAAGGGTCTAGCAAGGTCTTCGAGGTTGCGGTGGCCGATGGATCCAACGGCTTGGAAAGTCGTAGTGGTTTAGTGCAAAAGGGGCGGAAGTGGCAGTCTGCTCCTGATCAAAAAAATGAAGACAGCAATGTTCGGGGAACGCTGTCGGCGATGACCCAAGCACCTGCAAAAAATAATTAGGTGGGTACCGTATGCGCATCGCTGCCTTTTTTTGCGATTGTATGGAACTTTGGCTAGGTGTAGAGAATTTGAGTCGTGGCTTGTAGAGCCGTTTGAAGATTGAATTGATACGAACGGGTGGTTGGTAATCTCAAATCGCTGTTCGACGTGTTGTAAAATACGCAATACCGTCTGGACGTCCGTGGCTGATAATTTTGATCACTTTTCGTTCAATACGACATTGAAACTTGGGCGACACGGTGGTCGGGCAGAGAAGAAGAAGCATAATGATTCTCGTAAGCCTTTGATCTGTCGATGATGGTGAGACCGAGTTCGGGTTGCCGATTCTACGCGGCGATGTTTTCGTAACCTTTTTTGCCAGTTGTAAATGAAAATTTGGATTGATGCGGATGCCGCGCCCCGAGATGTCAAAGATGTTGTGTTTCGCGCTGCAAAGCGTCTTGGCGTCGAAACGATCTTGGTGGCAAATCAACGCGTGGCAATTCCTGCGAACGCCGATACCGTATCGATGGTCGTCGTAAGGGAAGGTGCAAACGTTGCAGATCGCTATATCGTCTCGAAGAGTACGCAGGGCGACTTGGTTGTGACCGCCGACATTCCGCTCGCTGCTTTACTTGTGGAAAAAAATGTTGATGTGATTGATCCCCGTGGTGAAGCGTACGATGCAACCAATATCGCCAGTCGGCTTTCCATGAGAGATTTTATGGACGAGATGCGTGGTGCGGGGGTCGTGACGGGCGGCAGCGCGCCGTACGGTGATCGCGATAAAAAAGCATTTGCCAATACCTTTGATCGACTTCTCACGAAACTGCTCAAACGATCTAAAGCGTGAATGCGCTGCTGGTTGATTGGTTACGCGGAGGTCCGTCTGTACTTCCCTTTTGGATTTGGAAGACCAACCCGTCAATGCGAACGCTGAGAAGGCTCCTTATCTCGATCGATGATTGGTTAGGTTCATTGGTTGGAAATTAAAAGCACCGGTATCAAAGCGTTTCGCGGATTCTCGTTTCCCCAGACGGTTTGCTAATTTTCGCGAGATGTCTGTTGTCAGTACTCCCCGAAATGTCGAATGCTACGGGGTTTGAATCCAAAAAGCGGTTAGTCACGATTTGGATTCGGCGCGTACTTGATTTATCGGCACCCAAATTGACTTCAAAAACGACTTTGGTGCGTAAAACCACCGGTGCAACGTTATTTTTTTGCTGGCTCCAATTATGCTTAGAGCATCTGTTTTGAAACACATGACCGAGTGATGGTTTCCATGCGACATTTTTCGTTACCAAAGAGCGGCGTCCACGTCGTCGCCTTCTTCGTGTGCTCGTTCGGGCTGATCCTATCCAGTCCTGCGCAGGACATTACTAAAAAGCGTCTCGATCATGATGCTTATGATCTCTGGAATACGCTCACCACCAAATCAATATCGGACGACGGAAAATGGGTCATGTATGCCGTCCAGAGTGGTGCGATTGACGGAGAGTCGATCACCCATGTTGTTCACCTGAAAACCGGTAGGCATTACGAGGTTGCCCGTGCCGTTGGAACGGTTTTCACTCCTGACAGTCGCTTCGCAATCTGCAGAGTTCTGCCTCGAAAAAAAGATGACAGTAAAAGTGGCGATGCAAAGGATTCGAGTGCTAAGCCGTCGCTACAGTATTTGGATCTGGTGTCTGGAGACGTGGTGACCATTGATAACGTTCGCTCCTTTTCAATAGCCGAAAAGAATGGGCGTTGGTTAACATGTCAATTGGAGTCGACCGTCAAGCAAGAATCGGTAAACAAAACCAATTCGCAAGCGGAGAGTTATCGAGTCACAAATGAGGGTTTAGCACCGGTCACGAAACCGCTCAAACTAAAGAGTCGTGAGGTTCTCGCGAAAGAACGGGGAGAGTTGGAAGAAAATCCAAGTACAGAAAAATCGGGTGAGGAGGTTACTCAAAAGAAAAACCAGACAAGAGAAGGAAAATCGGAATCCGGTTCAGAAAATGATAGCGGAAAAAAGAAGGAAAAACCTGATGGTAAGCCGTTGATGTTGATCGATCTGCTGTCCGGAATTCAGCGAACCTATCCGAACGTCACGGAATCCGTTTTGTCAAAGGACGGTAGGTTTCTTGCGTTCGCAACATCCGTCAAAAAACTTGACACGGATCAACAAGATCAAGAACAGCCTGCAACCCAGCGAGTCCGTCGAGACCAGCCGGACGCTTCTATTACTGATCAAGATGGCCTGTATCTGATCAATCTTGCTTCATTCGCATCCACGAAAGTTGTGAACCAATTAGGTGAGTATCGAGGCCTGACATTTTCTGAAGATGGAGAGATGTTGTCCTTTTTGAGTAACCGTGAAGATTACGAAGCAAAGACACCAGCTTGGAGCGTCTATCTAACCGCCACAAAGAAGGTTAGACCCGTTTTGGTTGCAACAGAAAAGTCAGAAGGTCTTCCCGCCTCGTGGTGGGTGGCTCCTGGGTCCAATTTAAGTTTCTCAAAAAATAACGAGAGACTTTATTTCGACACCGCGCCCATTAGCGATTCCGTTCTTGCAGAGCGGGAAAAGAAAAATGACGGAACGGGTTCCGACTCAGAAAAGAAGGCGAAACTTGATCTTTGGCACTGGAAGGATCCGCAGTTGCAGCCTCAGCAGTTATTGCAAGTCGAAGCTGAGAAAAAGCGAAGCTATCGAGCCGCCTATCAAATCGATACGAAGCAGGTAGTGCAATTAGAGGATCGACGGGTTCCCGATGTTCGAATCGACGATCGCTCGTCTGCGACGGTTGCGATTGCGAATACGAATTTACCCTACCGGAAAACACTCTCGTGGGATTATCCAGGGTTTCAGGACGTTTATTTGATTGATCTAGAAAGCGGTAAACGTCGTAAGATTTCCGAAAAGGTGAAGTGGAATGCGTTTCTGTCACCCGGCGGAAAGTTTGTGGTTTGGTTTGACGCGGAAAAGCGACATTGGTTTGCAATATCGACCAAGGGTGCCAGTGCGAAGCCCGTTCAGATAAGCCGCGGGATCAAGCATCCCTTGCAGGATGAATTACACGATACTCCGAATTTGCCAAGTGCTTATGGAGTTGCCGGTTGGCTGGTGGGGGACCAAGGATTACTTGTTTATGATCGCTATGATATCTGGAAATTAGACCCTGCAGGTAAGCAGTCCCCCGTGTGTCTGACTTTCGAAGAAGGGCGAAAAAATGAGGTGAGCTATCGTTACCTAACTCTTGATCTTGAAGAGGTTGCGATCGAGCCGGAGAGTACGGTGATGCTTTCTGCGTTTAATCATAAAACGAAGGCAAGCGGTTTTTACTCGCTTGATCTCTCGCAGAGCTTATCCGCCAAAGTTGCTTCATCGCTTCGTCGTTTAATCATGCTGAATGAGAGTGTTAGCGGACTCGTTAAAGCGAGGGATAACGATCAGGTGATGTTCACTCGCAGCACCTTTCGGCAATGCCCAGATCTGTGGTCGAGCGATTTGCGTTTTGAGACCGTCAGTCGAATCAGTGATATCAATCCGCAGCAAGAAGAATATTCGTGGGGTACTGCTGAGCTTGTTCACTGGAAAGCCGCTGATGGGCAAGAACTTGACGGCATTTTGATGAAGCCAGACGGATTCGATCCTTCGAAAAAGTATCCGATGATGGTTTATT
>JADHOA010000206.1 GCA_016779185.1 Rubripirellula sp. | reverse complement strand
GTTTGGGGGACTCGTTTATCTTCAATTTCCCCACCCGCTACTTCTGTCGCATTGTGTGACGACGGCAGTTCGACCGAAAGAATTATCACCTCCGAGTACTTCACAAGCGGAGCTAACGAATGCCGATCGGGATAAGGAGTCTCTGCAATGAATCCTTCTTCCACGATTATCAGCCCGGCGACCGGTTATTGCCTATTGGCTCTTTTTAGTGGCCTGTGGATTTATCTTGGGCGTCAGTGGGGCAAGCGAGCAAAATCCTATGAGGATTACGCGGTCGCGGGGCGACGGGTTGGTTTAGCGTTGGGTACTGCAACAGCGGTCGCAACTTGGATTACTTCGAACACCACGATGTTGGCCCCGCAATTTGCATTGCAGCTCGGTGTCTGGGGCGCATTGGCCTATTCCACAGCTAGCTTCGGACTGTTCGCGTTTGCTCCGATGAGTGGCAGGATACGAGACTTGATGCCGGATGGATTCACGGCGGTTGAATTTGTGAAACGTCGTTATGGCAAGGCTGGATCGGTACCGTTTCTTTTTATCTCGTTGTTTTACGCTTTGACTTGGCTCGTCTCGATGTCGATGGCTGGTGGGAAACTGCTAGAGGTGCTTTCTGGGGTACCCTATATCGTTGGAATGAGCGTCGTGTTGGGTGTTTGCACGATCTACACCTTGATCGGTGGGATGTACGCAGTCATCGGGACGGACTTCATTCAGAGCTTGGTGATTCTTGTGGGGCTGATCGTCGCTGCCGTCGCGGTGATGCTACAGGTCGACTTTGAGACGATCCACACGCATCTTCTTGAGGAACGACCGATGCTGCTGTCGGTGTTTTTCCCGGCAGCTTTAATGGCGCTCTTTAATAACATGTTATTTGGTTTTGGCGAAATTTTTCACAGTAATGTTTGGTGGAGTCGGGCGTTCGCGATGAGAGATGGGGTAGGCCCAAAGGCTTACGCTTTAGGTGGTTTAATATGGTTACCAGTTCCCATCGTAGCTGGTTTCCTTGGGCTCGCCGCACCGGCGCTTGGGATCGGTGTCAGTCACCCTGATACGGTTGGGCCCATGGTCGCGTCATCCTTGTTGGGCGTGGGTGGTGCGGTTTTGGTCTTTGTAGTCGTCTTCTGTTCATTAGCATCAAGCATTGACAGTTTACTTGCTGCCACATCCGATCTGATTGTCAATGACGTGTTTGAACCCCTTCGCGGTGGAAACCTAAGGGACCGAACCAAACGTCGGGTCGGAGCTTTCTCGATCGTTTCACTCGGTTGTCTTGCTTGGTGTGTAGCTTCCCTGAACATCGGATCTCTGGCGACAGTCTTGTTTTTTGCGGGGCCGATGGTTGGCAGTTGTATTTGGCCAATTGTCGGTGGCTTGTATTTCCGTCGTTGTGGATCGCTAGCAGCGTGTCTGTCAATGATTCTAGGAAGCGTTACCGGATTGATTGCTTATTTTGCTATTGGTTGGTTTACCGCCTCGCTGATTGGTGCCACGGTATCAGGCATTGTGTTTGGGGTGGTGACTTGGGTGAACCCTACGAGGTTTGATTTCCAGCTTCTACGTGCTCAGAAACCTGAGCAACGAGACCTTAGTCAAACGAACAAACTCACGGATGGAGTGATCCATTGATATTTACAGTGTTCTTTCTTAAGTGGGTGGTTATCACGTCGGTCTTGCTCTGTGCGGTCGGTTCCATACTGCTTGTTTGGTTCTTACGACGAGACCAGCAAGATGAACAAATTTGGTAGGCGAGATTCCGTGATGAAAAATTCAGACGAACCACAAGTGGAAGAAATTAAGTCCAACAAGGATGCGGGACCCTATTCGGCGAACTCAAAGGGGTTGCGTTTATCTCCACGAGCGATCCTTGAACATCACGATCAATCCTCTGAAATGGATTGTCTGCGACGGCTGGCGGGGCGATCGATTGTCCACCCCAAGCAGTTTGATCGAAAGACGGTTGTCGCGTTATGTAAGCTTGCGGCGCTTCTTGAGAATCGGAACGTTGAGCTTGAAAAACCCTTGGATGGCAAGATTGCGATTACCGCGTTTTTTGAAGCAAGCACGCGTACGAGGCTTTCTTTCGAGAGTGCCGTTTTGCGTCTTGATGGGAAGGTGTTATCGGTACCTGACGGGCAGGTGACCGGCATCGCAAAAGGCGAGAGCCTTGCTGACATTGGAGAAATGTTTAACACCTACGGTGACGTTGTCATCATGAGGCATCCTGAAACGGATAGCGTCGAGCAGATACAGAAAAATCTGCAGCGACCATTGATTAATGCGGGTAATGGTAGTGGTCATCATCCGACTCAGGCATTGATCGATTGGTTTGCGCTATTGAAGTGGCGACCGGTGTTGATGGATGAGTGCTGTCCGAAGGATAAACGCATTCATCTAGGGATCGTGGGAACGCCTGGTTCCATGCGGGCGGTAAAGAGTTTTTTGAGGTTGTCGCTGATGTTCACCGGTGCGGTCAAGAAAATCACGGTCATTTCCGAGATGGCAGACCCAGTGGGTTTAGATCTTTCCGAGCCGATCGAAGAATCGCCAATTCCGATGGAGATCACGAACGATCTTCAAGATGTCTTACCCGAGCTCGAGGTTGTTTACGTGAAGTCCATCGCGTTCCTCGGTGATAGTTACCGGAATCTGCATAGTCGATACAAAGTGGACACGCGATGCGGTCTCAAACCAGATTCGGTGGTGATGCATCCCCTTGCTCGGAACGAAGAACTATCTACTGAGCTCGATAACACCGGACACAATCTCTATTTCGCCCAGGCGGCTGGTGCTGTGTTCCTAAGGCAAGCGCTGTTGATTGCTGTCTTAGACCGTTTGGATCATGTCGTTGAAATTCAGTAGCGACGACATCGACGTTGATCCTGCATACTTATTCCAATTCTTTGTAGCTAATTAGGCCCTCTCATGTGCGGAATCGCTGGATTTTGGAACCCTTCGTTGCGGCACGAGGGACGTATGCGAGAAGCACTCGGGGGTATGTTGGATGTGTTACACCATCGTGGCCCCGATGAACGCGGACAATGCTTCTATCCTCAGCAAGGTGTCGCGATAGGTCACACCCGGTTGGCAATTGTTGGGCTTGATCACGGCCATCAGCCGATTCAGTCACTCAACTCGCAGATCGCAGTGACGGTAAACGGTGAGCTATACGGTTACAAACGCATTCGCGCTGATTTAGCCTGCGATTCACGCCAGTGTGTCGGGAAAAGTGATAGCGCCGTTGCTTTACCGTTGTATGAGAGGGATCAGCTCGATTTTGTTCATGCACTCCGTGGTGAGTTTGCAATTGTCATCTTTGATTGTGCCAAGAATCGTCTCGTTCTAGTGAGAGACCGTTTTGGCATCAAACCCCTTTACTACGCCACCACGAAAAACGCAGTGGTGTGGGGGTCAGAGGTGAAGGCGATCCTACAAAATCCTGAAATTGATACTCGTTTATGCCGAAAAGCTGCACTTCATCAGATGATGCAGGTAATGGTGCCGGGTACCACCGCGTTCGAGGGTGTCCATGCGGTTTTACCTGGTGAGATGATCGTCTTTGAGCTTCGCGGAGAACGCATCGTTTCTGACAAGCGCCGTTGGTGGGATTTGGAGTTTCCCGAAAGTCATGATGAGAATGCTGATCCGCAGGAATATGTCGACGGTGTTCGTGATCGACTGATTGATGCAGTGGCAACGAGGTTGGAGGCAGATGTACCGGTTGGCTGTTACCTGTCGGGAGGAATCGATAGCTGTTCGATTCTTGGTCTGGCAACCAATTTACAGCAGTCGCCCGTAAAAGCATTCACCATCGCATTTGATAGTGATCAGTACGATGAATCAAATATTGCCAAGTTGATGGCACAGCGTACCGGAGCGGAACAGGAGGTGTTGCTGTTGACAAAAAAAGAGTTGTATGGATCCGCATTTGAGCGGGCCACGTGGCATGCCGAACGTACGTTCTATAACACGCTTGCAGTTGCCAAATGGCATATGAGTCGACTTGTGCGAAAGTGCAATTATAAGGCAGTGGTGACGGGAGAGGGTTCTGACGAGCTTTTTGGAGGCTACCCATTCTTTAAGCGTGATTGGTTAGGGCGAGAAGACGAAGATGGCGTTTTCGCTGGGGCAATCTTGTCGGAGGAAGATCGAAGGCATGAGGCGTGGGAGGATCTTTGTGGATTCACGCCTTCTTGGATCCAACCGTGGATTTTAACCCTGGAGCGTGTTCGCAGCGTCCTCTCTGATTCGATGCTAGATCTTTTGAACCAATACGATCCAATTGCTGCGGTTGCGGATACAATTGACGCAAATCAAACGCGCGGTCGGCACCGTCTGGATATTTCTCAATACACTTGGTCCAAAACCATGCTTGAGGGTCAGATTCTCACTTGGGGTGGCGACCGTATGGATATGGCAAACAGTATGGAGGCAAGGCCAGCGTTTCTAGACCATCATGTGGCCGAGTACGCAACCAAGATTCCCCCTAATATCCGAATTCGCAATGGAGTCGAAAAATGGGTTCTCAGAGAAGCCATGAAGAACGTTCTGCCGCGTGAGCTTTATGAACGTAAGAAATTTGCCTTTATGGCTCCACCGGCGCACACCGACCCCGAAAAACGACAAGCAGTGCAGTCGATGGTGGATGCGTCCTTGGGAGAAGAACAAGTTGCGTCTTTAGACGTGCTGTCCCATGAGAAATTACATCGCTTCGTCTCGGACGCATGGTCCGAGACCGACGGTACGCTCGCTAGGCGAAACGACATTGTGATCAATCACAGTCTTCAATTGCATCTCTTGCAATCACAGTTCGTGAATAACGCTGGGATGCCATCCCTTTAGTACCAGAGTAGAAGGCATGCCATTGAAAAGGCAGGAGTATGGGGATGACCTGTTGGGGAAAAAAGTGAGTGTTTTCCACTCGTTTAAAAGATCGGTGTCGCGGTGAGGATTACGAATCGATGCGTGTGAATTTGGAGAGGATCAAGAAAGATATTCAGGAACTTGCCGAAATTGGTAAAAATCCAAGAGATAACGGGATTTATCGTGTGGCATTTAGTGACGCTGATATGCAAGGTAAGGAGTGTCTATGTGAGCGGATGCGTTCGGCAGGTTTGAATCCAGAGATGGATGGTGCATTGAATGTGTCAGCTGTTTTATCAGGGAGAAATGATCAGCCGAGATTGCTCATAGGATCACACATCGACACTGTACCATGTGCGGGGGCGCTTGACGGAACGCTTGGTGTGGTCGTCGGGCTTGAATGTTTGAGGTGCCTCGCGGAGGCTGGAGTCACACTCGATCGGTCGGTTGAGCTCATTGCGTTTAGTGATGAAGAAGGGCGGTTTGGTGGCATGTTCGGTTCACAATCCGTCGCCGGTCAGATGAATCCGGCAACCATCATGAATCGTAAGGACCTTCATGGTGTGACACTTCAATCCGAGATGGCACGGCATGGTCACGATGTGCGACTCGCTTTGGATGCTGCACGTGATCTCGATTCCATTTCGCATTATCTCGAACTTCACATTGAACAGGGGCCAGTGCTTGATCGCAGCAAGAAATCGGTTGGAATTGTTGATGAGATCACGGGGCTTTTTACTTGGGCAATCCGATTCAAGGGCGAAGCGAATCATGCGGGTACAACACCGATGGAAATGCGTCATGATGCGCTGATGGGGTTAGCCGATTTTGCGCACGAGATTCCACGAATTCTCGACGAGAACGGCACCGCACGTAGTCGGGCGACAATTGGAAAAGCCGAAATCCTGCCCGGTGCGGTGAACACCGTTCCGGCGCGTGTGGATTTCTCACTCGATGTCCGTGATACCAATGCTGATGTTCTGGATGATTTGTCACACGCGTGCAGGAAAGCTCTTTCGGCGATCGCGCGGAGACGAGGGTTAATGTTTGAGTTCGAGCGAATCAGTTACTTGGAACCCGTGCAGTGCTGCACGGAACTTGTAAGTCGATTACAAGGAAACGCGGAGGCGTTGAATCTAGATTACGCGACGATGCCCAGCGGTGCGGCTCACGATGCACAGATCATCGGAAGTTTAATTCCTGTGGGCATGATCTTTGTGCCCAGTAAGAATGGGCAGAGTCATTCCCCTGCCGAGTGGACCGCGTGGTCTGATATTGAGGATGGAGCAAATTTGTTGCTCCGAACGGTTTTGACGATGTTGTGCCAAAATAGCCAAAATCCCGTCGCTAATGGTTTCTAATCGAACCACGTTGAGTCTTGTTGTTCCCGTGATGACCGTCGACGGTTTTGTTGGTTGCGAGCCAGTCGGCGTGGCGGACCGCTTTGTGTAGCATGGTTCGCTGGCGATGCCCTCACGGCAAATGGATCACAGCACGATCGGAAGGTGAGGATGAATATTGAACAACAATCAACCGACCCATTGCGCGATGCCTACCATGGCGCATTTGTTGAGAATCCAGCTCAGCAGCAATTCCTCTCGGACGGGAACACCGCCTTGCTGTGTATCGATCTCCAGTACCTTGATGCCGCAAAAGGTCATGGGGTGTTCAAAGAAGCGACTCGCAGCGGCGTTTCGGAGGAAGCCCAGCAGTACTATTTTGATCGGCTTGATCAATCGGTCTTGCCAGGAGTGAGGATGCTGCAAGATGCGTTCAGGAAATGTGGTTTGGAGGTAATTCATACACGTATCCAAGCACTCACACAGAACGGAAGAGATCGCAGTAAGGGGCACCGACGGTTGGGACTACTTGCCGCTCCCGGGTCACGAGACGCAGATTTTATTGAATCGGTTGCCCCCAAGTCTGAGTTCGACGAAATTGTGATCAACAAGACGGCAAGTGGTGTCTTTTCCTCCACGAACCTGCATTACGTTCTCAAGAACCTTGGGATCGAAGCGTTATTTGTGGTCGGTGTTTACACCAATGAGTGTGTGGAAACCACGGTGCGAGACGCTTGCGATCTTGGATACCTTGTTACCGTGGTCGATGATGCCTGTGCCACAGTGACGCCTGAACTGCACGATGCCTCGCTGGCGACGCTGCGCGACCGATATGCTCGCATCGTTTCGCTTGAGACAGCGTTTCAGGAATTAAGGATTGCCGCTAAGAAAACGGTTGAGTCTGCTTGAAGGCCGCTGGCAATCAAAACGAAACCATCTAAGTGTTGGTTCGCTGTGACATTTCTATCTCTTGCGGTCACCCAACGGTGTTGAATCAATCAATCGGTCGTGCATCGCGCAAAATTCTTTCGGGTGAGTCATGCAGTCAGCGGGCAGTCGGGTCAATGGGCGGATCCAATGACCGGGCTAGGTAGGGAGGTGACAAAACATTGCTTGACAAATCTTCTAGGCAATTTTCGTGCGGATGGGCTTAGCGACTAGTTGTCTATTAGGTCAACGTCGTCACGGTCGGTCTTGCGAAGAGCGTTTTTGCTTCGAAGATTGATGATGAAGCAGGCAAGAATTGCTGAGATTACCAATTTGAGCAGATAGTATTTGAAGAGGTAGTTTAACGCGGAGACATTGCCCGAGAATAATGCGAGAAATTGTGATGCGTGGGCAACGGTTACACCCA
>JADHOA010000205.1 GCA_016779185.1 Rubripirellula sp. | reverse complement strand
CCACTGACGGCCCTTATCATCTCTGAGACCATTATTCCAAAAGGGCAGACTACCCCCAAAGTGATGAATCAAGCCAAGAGGTCAAGCAAAAGGTCCCCACATCACCACGCAACGCCTCTGAAAAATTTTTGCCTTAGAAAATGCGGCAACTTTGGTAGCCTTGATGGATAATTCAACGTCATGAGCGATGAAAATATAGAATATGAGCTAACCGAAGAAGACTTCCTGCGTCTACTTGTCAAACATGAGGCGACGCTGCGCGCCTACGCAAGAAGCATCGTCCCGAACTGGACGCTTGTTGATGAAGCGATCCAAGAGGCGAGCGTGGTGATGTGGCAAAAGCGAGACCAGCTGCGAGACGAATCCGGCTTCGCTCCTTGGGCTAAAGTAATCTTGCGATTCAAATGCTTACGTCAGATTGAAAAACTACGTTTTGAACGTCCAATCCTAAGTGACACAATCATCGCCACACTGACCAGTCGGCACGAGCAGCAAGACCGTACCATTGACGAAGAAAAAGTCTCTGCTTTTCAACAGTGCTTTCAAAAACTATCGAGTGAACACCAACGCCTGCTACTGGCACCGCACACTCCAAACACCTCGCTTGCAAGTATCGCAAAGGAAAAAAAGAGAACCGCGAATGCAGTATACAAAGCAATGAGCCGACTTCGGAAAAAGCTATCCTCTTGCATCAGACAACGACTCGTTAGCGGGAGCATGTCATGAAAAATCCATCTGAACTCAGTCTGCGTTACCTAGACGGTGTTGCTAGTGAAAAAGAAGTCGCTCAACTTGAGGAGCAACTTCAAAACAGTCCCGAACTTCAAGACACATACCTCGAATCAATTGAACTCGATTGTCTATTGAAGCACGAGGCTCAAAGCACGCACTCAAACGGCAGCTTTCCTGAAGCTAAAACACTCACAGAAAAAAAACACTCAACCAAAACCGCCATCCGATGGATACTTTCGGTCGCTGCGATTTTCGCTCTCTTTATTATTTCGACAGCGGGAAAATGGACAGTCACTCGCAGTACCAACGCGGCCACACCATCACTCGGCGAGGTCCCGTTCGCAAATTCACAAACCAACTCAACGCTCTCAAGTGCCGCCGCGATCGGCGACATTTTGACAGTTAAAAAAGAATTAAATTCTGGAGCCAATATTGATTACAGAAACGACGATGGACTCACCTCGTTGCACTTGGCTTCTATTTATGGACACAGTGAAGTAGCAATCTACTTGATAGAAAATGGCGCCGACCTGAATCAGGTAGACGCTTCAGGAAATACAGCCCTTCACATTGCAGCATTTCTCGGTCGATGGCTGATCGTCGAAGAATTGCTCGAAGCGGGCAGCAATCCAGAAATTCGAAACCGTGATGGGTTCAATGCCGACGACCTCGTTGCGCTTAACTGGAACCCAAACCTAGAACGCTACTATCTTTACCTCGAAGAGACTTTACAGTTGGATTTGGACTACCAGAAAATCCGTCAGGCAAGGCCACGAATTCGAACAACCATCAATCAATTCATGCCCAAACGGGTGACCGCTGGAGTTCTAGACGAAACAAGTACCTTGGTAACGACTACTGCGAGAATGCTAGGAAAAAGTCTCGCGTACGCGAAGGGGGAAGATCATTCACTGGGATTGTCCACTGCGAGTTTTGCGAGTTCGCCGATGTCCGGTAATCTGATTGGAGCAACCTTTGCTCGGTTTATTCCCAATCGGACACAGGGTAGCCCACCGTCGGTTAGCCTCGTTCAAGCTGCGAGAACAGGCAATATCGCAGTGGTGAACCAACACATTAAAGCGGGCAGCGACCTAAATCAGAGAAATGACTTTGACGAATCAACACCGATTATCGTTGCCGCAGCTTTCGGAAGAGACGATATAGTTCGAGCATTAATCGAAGCCAGAGCGGATCTTGCGGCAACTAATAACCAACGGCAAACCGCGCTTCATGCGGCCGCATTTTTCTGCCGTCAGAGCACCGTTGAGATGCTCATCGCAGCGAAGATGGACTTGGCTGCGGTCAATTATCAAGGAGAGACAGCTTACGACATTGTTGCCAGCCCAATGACAAAAGAGCTACGCTATCTCTATCGATACATTTATGGCCTGCTGAAACTCGACCTCGACCTAGAGAAAATAGAAGCCGAACGAAAAAACATTGCAAAAACATTATTTTCTCATCAGCAGAACTGAAACAACTTTGATTTCTAAAACTGCTTGAACTTTGATTTCCGAATCAACAAGGCAGTGATGCGATAGCGAAATCGTCGTTCACTCTAATTCCTTTTCCATTCTTACATAACCATCCAATTCCAAACGCATTCGTTCGAGTACGGTACGAGCAGTCAACGACTTGCAAAGATTCGTCCACTCGTTGGGATCTTCTAGCAGGTCATAAAGCTCTTCTGAATCATCGGCGTAACGGATATATCGAAACCTGTCATCGCGAAGACTGTAGTTACCCTGATCAAAAAGCGATAAAGAAGATCGCCGATCTATTTGTGATTGCACCTCTTGCATCAGTGGCACCATCGAACGTCCATCAAGACCATCCGGCGAGGGAACGCCACAGAGTTCGCATAGGGTTGGATAAAGATCGATAAGATTGACGGCTCTTTTGCAATCACCACCGATATCGTAGGCATCCGTCGCCACATCTTTCGCAGGCACAATCACCAGAGGTACTCGCGTCGACCGCTCCCATCCAGTCCACTTACCCCAATGCTGCTTTTCTCCCAGATGCCAACCGTGATCGGAAAACAAAACCACAATGGTATTGTCGGCGAAATCGCTGTGATCCAGAGTGTCGAGCAATCGACCAATCTGACCATCCACGTAAGTTATACAAGCGAGATAAGCCTTCACCGCTGCTGACCATTGCTGGTTCTTCAAGACTGTCGAATGCAGACCTGCGGTATCAGCCTCCAATGCCCAGCGAACACCTGATGTACTCAAATCGGTAAGGTCATCTTCTTTTGTCACTGGAAGCGTGACTGACTGACCTTGAAATCGCTTGAAATAATCCTCAGGTGCAAACAGAGGGATATGTGGTCGATAATATCCAACCCCAAGGAGGAAGGGTTGTTGAGGATTCATCTCGGATAGACGCTCAATCGCCCAATCTGTGATTGCCGTATCGCCCATCGCGTCATCTAGTACCGTCAAACCTCCCCAATCAAATGACTCACCATCAGGCTTCGCTGGATTCCGATCGGATGGCATCCGGTTCAAAGGCAAGACAACCTTTTCGCCCGTCGGCAAAATGGCTTCATGAAAAGGATTGACGGTGCCTTTGGTTGGCAGCTCAGTGTCTCGATAACGAACACCATCCTTGGTAAACGGACTCCACCTTTGCTCGGGATTGAAGGAATCGTCAAACATCAGGCGATTAGCAACACCGCTCGAATGCATTAGCTTTCCAGTACCAAAAGTCTGATAGCCTTGTTCCTTCAACCATCTCGGTAAAACATGAATGTCAGGATGCTGTGAAAACAGTCGCGGACTCTTGTTGTTCCAAACACTAGTACGCCACGGCCACTGCCCTGAAAAGATCGCAGCCCGCGAGGGATTACAAGCCGTTGATGGACAATGGGCATTGGAAAACAAAATTCCTCGCCTCGCCAAACGGTCAATATTCGGAGTAAGTGCCTGCGGATGGCCGCCAAGACAACCAACCCAATCATTGAGATCATCGACAGCAATCATCACGACATTGGGGGTTCGTGATGGATCGACGACTTGTACAGGCAGATCGTCAGAACTAGCTGATGATCTCATTCCGCAAACGAGAACAATCAAACTGAATACCAAACGGCTTCCTGCTCGACGATTCATTGACCCACCTTTCTCTTTGATCATTACGGCTGACCCCATTGCGTGAACTCTAAAAAAAAACGCAGTGCTCAACCAAACGGCTGGGGCACTGCGGAGATGCTGGTTCAACGAACAGCGTAAAAAGACTAACGCTTACGCACTTCGATCACATACTTCATCAAGTCATCCCAATCTTGCCGTGTCTTCAGCTGCTTTGCCAATCCAGCAGGCATGATTGAAGTTCGTGACTGAAGTACTTCTTCGATGTCATCTGCCGGTATCTTGATCGGCTCAGTCTGAGCTAGGTTTCGCAGCACCAGCTCATCATCATTTTCAGAGACGCGAACACCCGTCAGGATCTTTCCATCCACGGTGACAACGGAGACCTGTGCAAAGTCCTTATCAATACGCTTTGAAGGCCTCAGCACCGAATCAACCAGTTCCTCAGGCGTAAGAACCGTTTTCAAATCTGCAAGCTTAGGACCGAGTGCGGCTGCCGCACCTGAGGGAGGATCATGACACGCAAAACAAGCTGCTGCAGACTGGTAAAAGACTTTCTTACCACGTTCAAAATCTCCTCGCTGCATTGCAATCTGTGCAAGCTCCGCAGAATCGGAAGCCAACAATTCATTTTCCAGCTCGTCGTTGGAAAATCCGTCCGGATCGATGCCAATGTCTTTTAACATCAGCTCTGCCTCGAGCGGATGCTCCACAAGCAACTCGTCTGGAGTCCAGAACGTTGTCCGCTCAGCCGTAGCGGCCCTCACTAGCTTCACCGTCTCGGGTGAAATCACAGAAGAACTGTTACCCCAAGTGTTACGAACAAAGGTAAGAACGGCTGCTAGTTCCTCGTCATTCAACAAATTCTTGAAGGCGGTCATCGGAGGAACACCCCGAGCAGGGTCGTAAGTTTTCCCATTGACCTGCAGTTTACCCCACAATCCATGGAGCGCCATTTTCACTAGTCGCTCCTCACTCCCGTTCACCCACGCGCTTCCAACCAGCGATGGATACACCAATCCGTTACCCTTTCCGTTGGCAAGATGGCAAGTCGCACAGTGTGATTCTCGCTGATAGATCGTGGAACCAAGTTCATAGACCTTTTGATCCGCAGGGCTGAGTCGCTTAGGTGCGTCATACTTGACCAACTCAATTTCAGCAGGAGCAGCAAAACCGCTGGCTCCGGTCGCATCAACATTGAACCAAAAATGCTTTACCGTACTCGCTGCCATCGCTGCGTGCCTAACAGTCGAGTTGAGAAGTTTGTTAAGCAACTCTTCGTCTTTGACATTATGCTGCTGATGCAACCAAAGAGCTTCCAGCAAGTGATGAGACTCTAACTCATCGTTGGGATCAAAATCGGCAGACCATTTTTTGGCCGCAGCGATCACCTGCTTTGAATCACGCTCACTTAGTTCAACCCGAGTTCGGTGACGAATGCCGTTGATAGGGTGCTTTAGATTCTCAAGCAGATTTTCGATTGATTCTCCCTCAATCGAAACAGGCTTTTGCAGCGGACGATCCTTGACCGAGACACGGACGATTCGACCGTGTTGATGGTCACGGTTGGGGTCGCGAATATTGTGTTGCATGTGTCCGATGATAACGTTCTGCCAGTCCGAAACATACAACGCTCCATCTTCACCAATCACTGCGTCAGTCGGCCTAAAATTACGATCTTGGCTGTTCAGCAACTCAATTCCAGGCGTACCCCATACCTCACCGAATTTTCGAGTTTGACTTGCGGGGTTACCACCACCTGCGATCTTGATATCGACCGCTGCAACCAGTTTGTCACCATTGAACAATTCAATCTTGCCATTATTGAATCGATTCTCAAAACCACGGCGATTCCAAACCTTGAACTGCGACACCTTCACAGGACTTTTGAACTCACCACTCATCCAAGGATTTTGCTGGGTGTTGGTGTGAGCAAAATTGTCTTTGTTACCGTCAACTAATAGGGAGACTGGAAACTGACCGTTGTTGTACTCACTCGATTGTTTGAGCGACGCAGTTCCGGCAATATTCTTACCACCACTGATGACCTCGACTTCTGAAATATTCATCTGCTGACTTCCCTTGACACTCAAGCGAAAACCAGTGATCGGCTGTTCTTTTAATGCAGGATGATTGACCGTAATCAAACCACCATTCTGAGTGATCGAAACATTCTCAGAAGCATTCGGCTGTTCATCTTTGCCTTCGTCCTCGTTCCCCTCGCGGTCAAGGTCATATTGCTTGATCCCCAAGAAGCCAATCGTGTTACAAATCAGGAAGTCCTGCTGCAATTCAGCCGGAAAATGCTCGGATGACATGATTTCATTTGCCGCTACGGGACGAAACTCTTTCGTCAGCAATTCATGCATCTTGAAGCCGCTACCCTCCGGGCGAACCTGGTACGACCTTCCTCCGGTTCCGTCGTTGGCGTAGCAATAACCCCAATAATCAAAACTGGTTCCGTGGGGATTCGGAGAGTTACCGGCATGCGGTGTAATCACGAACGTTCGTGGATCAAACCGATACATCCCAGAATCACCCATGTTTAGATTTGGCTTCCAAGGCGATTCGTGGTTATGAACCAAGAAGATACCGCTCTGCCAGTAAATTCCTCCGTCAGGGCCATAGACAAGATTGTTAGCAGCGTGGTGGGTATCTGAGGTGCCTAGGCCCTGCAGCATCACGATTCGCTGATCAGCAACATCGTCACCGTCAGTATCTTTTAAGAAGAGGAGATCAGGTCCCGAAGTAACCAGAACTCCGCCCCCCCAGAACTCAAACCCGAGTGGATTGTGAACATGTGCGAAAATTTTACGACGATCAGCGACCCCATCGCGATCCGTATCTTCTAGGATCATCAGAGTGTCGTTCATCTCCTTGAGTGGTTCCCATTTGGGATAAGTATTCCAGCACGCTGCCCATAGACGCCCTCGACTGTCCACTTGCATCTGAACAGGGTTGGCCAGGTCAGGAAACATTTCTTCAGATGCGAAAACATTGATCTGGTAACCATCTGGGACGGTAATGTTCGCAATGCTTTCCTCGGGACTCAGGTACTCGACCGTACCTTCTTTTTCCTTGCTAGAGCTCCTACTGCCTCCGCCAACATTGGAGACCACTTCGACAGGCGGCGGGACGTTCGCATCGCTTGGCTCAAGCTTCTTACCCGCAGCAGCTGCCCAAATCACTGAATCTCGGTTTGCGGTCATTACATCAAGCATCTTCAGTTCATGCTTGAGAACATCAGCGTTACTTTGCCCATCGACAAAGGTTAAGGTTGATCGACCACCCCAGATATCATTTCCATCGGTCGCACGATATCGATTGTGCCAGTGCCAATTTTTGTCTTCAATCGCCTTGTAAAGTTCTTCGACGCTCGTGCTCGCTGGTGCGTCCTTCTCTAGCAACGCTTTGCTGACGATACCGGCCAGTTCACGGTATCCATCTGCCGAAAGATGGATACCATTGAGTGTGTACTGCTGGGTGCTACCTGCAAACAGCTGAAAAGTCGGCGAATACAAATCGATGAATCTCGCGCCCGATTCGACCGCAGCGCGGCGAGTGGCCTCGGTATAAGCTGCGAGATTGGCGTTTAACTCGGTACCTTCTGGTAAATTAGGGTTGCCCGTATTTTCGTAAGCGATCGGGCTAAAAAGCACGAAGCGGGCATCGACACCTTTCTCCGCTCTTAATTCTCGATAGCGATTTACCATCTTCACCAACTCAGCTTCA
>JADHOA010000204.1 GCA_016779185.1 Rubripirellula sp. | reverse complement strand
GACTTAAGGTTCGAAGATAAGCTTGTTTGACTAATTCTTTAATGTCAGTGAGTGTTCCGGTTTTCGGAATTTGTTTTTCCAATATTTGCCACGTTTCTTGGCCGGCCATCAATTGTGAGAGTGTTGGTGCTTGATAGCCAAGAGTATTTAATTTTTTGACATGACGTTCGAATTCAGCTTGAAATTGCTTCTTGTATTTTGCTTGTTGCTGTTCACTCGCCTTTTTTATACGACTCAACTGATTCAGTATTTGTTTGCGAATGATGTTTGCGCGATTGTAATTTGATCGCTCTTGACTCTCATTGTCATTGCCCGGCGGGTCTACCCCGATTGCTTTGCAGGCTTGGGATACCCAACCACGGCTATCAGCGAGTCGTTGGTGCATTTCAGTATCATTTCGCAAGTAAACTGATTGAAGGAGGCTAGGTGCATCGCTTCGATCGCAATCGCAATTTGATTCTCGAATGGATTGACCAAAGACTTCGAGCGCGAAGTCTTGCTGATTTCGGCGTAGCGGTTTCCCATCGGCAATTGCCATCGAGTCAACTTCCGCTCGAAGAGTTTCAGCCTGTTGGTCGGATCCAGTGGCAAGAACGACCGAGTCATAGACAACTTCGGCTGGAAGTCGGCGTGGGATATGCCGTGCAAAGTTCTTTCGATCCAGTAAGTTTGAATCGTTTACCTCCACACTCCGTTGGTAGGTATCGCTGGTCGTGATCGTGCGGTGTAACCACTGAAGGTCAAAGTCATTAGCAATGAAGGAAGTGGCAAGATAATCCATCAACGGACCGTTACTTGGTGGATTTGCTAAGTTCAAATCGTCAGTCGGATCCACGATGCCTATTCCGAAGTAATTGCTCCAAACTCGATTGATAATCGCTTTCGCAAAATATGGGTTGTTCGGGTCTCTCAGCCAGGACATGAGTTCTTGTCTCGGGTCATGATCGAGTCGTATTTCGTCGCTTTCGCCCAAGATTTTTCCTGAGGGGACGATGGGCGTCCTCACCTTACGACCTTGCTTTTTTGCCAAAGCAATTGCCTGTTGTTGTTTGGATGTAAGTGGCCTGACGTTGACGAGTAATTCACCAAAGGGAATAGTCTCGCCCTTTCTTGCTGCTTGGTAAAGAACTTTCCTTAGGTCATTGCCACGAAGGCTTTCATCTCCAGTCAAGTCAGCCAAGAGTCTATCTCGATCTGCCTTTGCATCTTGCTCTACGAGATTTTGGTTGACTCTGATGGGGGTGAAGAGCTTGGAAAACCGTTCAAAGTCATCCTTTGACCATTGATCGAAGGGATGTTTGTGGCATTGCGCACACTCAATTCGGACACCAAGAAATGTATATGAAAATCCGATTGCGCGGTCCTCCGGCGTCTGGAAATTTCGTCTCGCCCAATATAGCGGCATTCCTTCACGATCAGCGAACTTAGATTCTTGACCTGGCTGGCTGGCGTCTGTCATCGCTTTGCAGTAGTCAAGATAGGTTTCGTTCTGATTGCGGCTTGATGCGGTGACAATGCCTTCCACTATTTGATCATAGGGGACATTATTCTTGATTCTTTGCCTGAGCCATTCGTACCACATTCGAGTTGCTGAATTGCGAACGGGTAATACATTATTCAGTTGTTCATCGCTGTTACCCGTCCAATCCGAAAATCGAGTAGCCCACCACGCAGCGTATCCCTCTGACTGCAAGAGCTCTTCGATTAATAAATCTCTCTTGTTTGGATGATTGTCTTCTAGGAATTCTTCGACTCGTTTGGGAGATGGCAGGATGCCAGTGATGTCGAGGGATACGCGACGAATAAATTCCGCATCAGTGCAAAGGCCGGAAGCTTGTATGTTGAGTTGCTTCAGCTTCCGATCGACTAGCTCATCAATGCGATGCGATGATCGTGTGTTGGTTGACTTGTTTTTCGAATGGAAAGGGCGAATGACTGGTACAGGAATGACGGCGTTGTCGTAGGAAACGACTACGTGTGTGTCACCGGATTCGCCCTGACATACCTCACCTTGCTGGCTAACGGTAGCAATCGCGTCATCATTGGACTTGAAGCGGCAAAGAATCGTAACATCTTCTACTGTCCCATCTTCCCAATGAGCAAGAACCTTGAGTTCGACGCTAGGGTCATGCATTTTGAATTCAATTTCTGATGGTACCACCTCTAGTCGATTCAGTAACTGTGGCGGATTCGAATGATTGATCGCACCACTTGCGATCCAATTTCTAAGGATATTATGTTCCCAACTACCTTTTTCGAAGCGTTGTCCACCTTCGTGGAGATCTGCATCGAGCGGTTTCGCAAGGATAAGGCTTTCGTCAACGTCATTCAGATCGATGCGGCCAGTTGACTCGTCCATCATCGCGGCATGATCTGCTGCAAAGTCATAGCCAAATAGAGATAATTGAAAACCACCACGACCTTGAAAGGATCCATGGCACGCTCTTCCGTTACACCCTAACTTTCCTAGTAGTGGAATGACGTGCTTCTGGAAATCTGGCAAATCTGACGGCGAATCACTTTCAAAGCGAGTTTGGATTGATTGGATGACGGCAACTTGGGTTGAATCCTTAATTGCCAAGTTCGATTGTGCTGTTAAGCCGTGATGAAAGCTTGCTTGGAAAACTATCGCCCCAAAAAAGCCCGTTACGAGTTTTAACGTCGATTTACACATCAGTCGTATGGTTGGGTTGTGGCTTTGTGATTTAAACACTTGGATACCAATTTAGCCTAGAGTTGGACCGGTTAACTAACGAAAATGTGCAGTGGCTCTATTTGGTAGAATGGTTAAACCGATTGGATGATTCCAAAACTGCACGCGATGTTCGTCGTGATAACCCCAGACCATCTAGAAAGTATAGGATTTTGCATCGGGTTGTGGCTATTCACGTGTAAGAATTGGTTCAGCAACAAGTTAGAATCGACACGCTCCTTGCCCGATTGGTGCGTTCGCCGTACCTGTAAATAATGATTTTTACGAGATTACATTGGGTAAAGCATTGGTGTTTCACTCGCTTCATTGAGGATACGTATGTCAGTTGAAAATCAATCCGTTTGGTTGGGTTTTGACCTCGGTGGAACAAAAATGCTTGCGGCTGCATACGACGGTGAGTGGCGAGAACTTGGTCGGCGTCGACGGAAAACCAAAGGACGTGACGGAAGCGATGTTGGGGTGGGTCGAATTATTACCACCATCGAAAGATTGCTTGATGAGTCGAAAATACCTAGTCAGCAGTTAGCAGGAATTGGCATTGGTTGTCCGGGGCCAATTGACCTTGAACGGGGCAGAATTCTTACGACCCCAAATCTTGGGTGGGATGATGTAGAGCTCGGTGAGTCACTAAGCAAGCGATTCGGGTGCCCGGCAATTGTTTTGAATGATGTGGATGCCGGTGTTTATGCTGAATATCTCTTTGGATCGGCCAAGCAATCAAGGTGTGCGGTAGGAGTATTTCCAGGGACTGGCGTAGGTGGAGGATGCGTTTACGAGGGTCAGATTTTACAGGGCGCGGGTGTCAGTTGCATGGAAATAGGACACACTCGAATCGCCAGTTCAAATCGTCTTAGCGGCTCCCGTTTGACTGGGACGGTTGAGTCTGAGGCGAGTCGCCTGGCGATCGCGGCAGAAGCTTGTAAGTCCGCCTATCGTGGAGACGCCCCATACTTGGCAAAAAATTATGGGACCGATTTATCGGAAATACGCAGCGGTGCATTAGCCGATGCCATCAAGCATGGTGATCAAGCGGTCAAAGAACTTGTTATTGAGGCCTGTAAATCCATCGGTTATGCCGTGGTAAATATTGTTCATTTGCTGGCACCGGATACGATCATCTTGGGCGGTGGTCTTGTTGAAGCGATGGAAGAGCTGATCGTTGAAACCGTAAGGAACACCGCGAAAGCAAATGTGATGGACGTTTATCGAGATCGCTTTAGAGTCGTGTCCGCAAAGTTGGGTGATGATGCTGGAGTGATGGGGTCGGCTGCGTGGGCTCGCAAAAAGGTGGAGCGAGTTTAGAGTCGTTATGCAAAACGCGTGTGGAACACGAAGCATCAGACATGATCGTGTGCAAGTATCTTTGTGCGTTCACTGGAGATCTATCTTGTAGGTACAATCGAGTGCCATTGGCTAATCAAGTTGGCGGTTCACTGAGCCTGGGAACGACTCCCGTTCGGGCCACCACTAATTACGTGGCCAAGTGGTAGAGGGCGGGCTGCAGTTGCAAAACCTCGTTTGTAAAGAATTTGTTTTATCAATCGAAAAGACTGAAAACTTTCCGGGTAAACCCATATAGTAATGGTTGTAGAACCCGGATCGCGTCCGGCCAGCTCGATATCGAGTTGGTGACCATTCTCTAAAACTTCGCGAACGGGTGTCCCTGACGGATCCTCTAAGGGTTCAATGCTTAGATTTACTAATTGAATTCGTGTCGCCGTTTGAATTTGACCACCACGATTGATCGTGCCCTTTTCCTTGTCCAATTCATATTTTGCAACATATCCGCGAATTGGACCAACAGACGATATCTGCCTTCCTACTCGCGATCCAATCGACGCTCTCTCAAAGTCTTGCTTGATTGCGTTCAGCAATGGCTCGATCGGAACCACGGATAGTCGGTTATCCTTGAGGCGAAAGTGAATTTCCTCTCCAAAGACCGTCTTGGCCATCGGTGTTGGAAGATGTTGGATCTCTGTGACTTGATCTTCTTGCTTGGAAAGACGCTCAGCCTCTATTGATAATTCTTTGACCAAATCCTGCTTTTGTTGATAGGTGATCAATTGCTGGGCAGCTTCAATTTTTAAACTGTCAAGTTTGCTTTGAGATTCCTGCCAGGCCGTTTCCGCTTGATCAAGGATGTCTAGCAGCAAGTCTCTCTCTGCTTTAATTTGCCGAATTTGTATTTTTTGCTGGCCAATGAGTTTCTCAAATCGATCGGAATCAGCTTGGGCTGCGATAGCCTGCTGAGTTTTCTTGGTTAGTTCGGTGATCTGTTGCTGAGTTGCAATGTTTTTTCTTTGTTCTTCGGATTGCTTTTTTATATCTTCGATCCTGCTCGTAGATTGAGCGCCGAGAACGACGACGAGGATAATTAAGATTCCGACGAGATTTGCTACGATATCCAAGAATGCATCATAGCCAAGCTCGATACCTTGGCGTTTGCGTGTTGATGTCATTTGGGTGTGACTCTGATTATCGGGAGACCACTGCCTTGGAAATGATCTTTGAACATGTTGAATATTTGATGATCGCTCGCGTTAACGATTACTTCGAGGCTTGGTTGCCACTTTCCACCGGGTAAGGCGGGTCCCCATTGAATGATTCTTTCGTGAATAGCCGTTGCAAGCTGAAGTGATGCGCGTTCTAAATTGCCGTCAAAGAAAGAAAATACTTCAATTGATGGAGCATTTCGGCTTGGTAGTAAAACAAGCCGATCATGATGTAAGTCCACTCGCAGGACTCTTATGATTGAGTTGCCGCGACTCTGAGCAACTGCAGACGGAACTGCCCAATTATTTCTAGTTCTGCTGATAAGTGGTCGTGTGAAGATTGGAGTTGAAGGCGGTTGGCCGTTCATTGGTGGGATCGTTTCAGTTGGATTTTCAAGGTCCTCATTCGGTAATTGCAAAGCTGATCCAATGGACGAGGACGAACCTCCACTTTGCGAAGAGGAAAAGGGGTTGATGATCGGTGATGCGTACTGTGAGTTTAACGCTGCATTTTGATTGTTTTGATCCTGCGGAAGTGCATCTTGGCTGATGGGGTTGCTGTCCATCAGGCTGGTTTCTCCTGCTAGTTTTCGGTTTGATGAACTTGATGCATTGCCGAGTGCATCTGCTTGGCCGGCATTGATGATCTCCGCTTCTGATTTACCCTGCTGAACACTTTGTCCTGCTGTAGAAGTACTTTTTGGGTTCAAGCTCTTTGCTTCCTCCTGCCAAGCTGCTGAATTGGCCTCTGAATCTCCGGTCCGCTCTTGGGTTTGAGCCATGCTGTCTCCCAATCCTGTTTCCGGATCTCTTAGAGCAGATGTGTAGCTAGGTCGATTCGAATAGGTTCGACTGGGAAAGTTTTGACTTTGCGGAGATTCAGGGGTGGCCTCTTGAGAGGCTGTCGGATTCAACGGGTTGAGAGTGGAGGCTGGAACACGCTGAGGTAGGCTATTCGAGACAAATTCACCCTGTTCAACGGGCTCGTTTGTGGATCGATTGGGTTGGAAGTTTGAACCAGCAGAGTAGTCTCGCAGGTCGTGGTATCCATTTGCTCGACTAGATCGTTCCATTGCGGCGGCAGAGAGCGTGGGAAGGTTTCCTCCTGGTCGGCTCCTGTGTAAGTCGATTTCCGAATTCCCAACGGATCTCGGCTGTTCGCTGAGTCGTGGTTGTTGGAGTTTGCACGCTTCTTCGATCGCCTTTTCGATCTTTCTTTGGAGATTCAAGTCTTGGTTTGGGAAAGAAAGATTCAGCTCGCTCTCGACCAGTTCGTAACCAAATTGATCATCCCATGTCTGCATTGCTTGACGAGCGGCTCCATAAGAGTCAATACCTTCCGGTCGGACGATCAATAGCGGATAAGGAGCAAGGTTGTCGCCGTATTCTCTCAAGGCATGGAGACGAATTGTTCGTAACGCAGCATCAAGTGGATTCGCTCTCGTGGTCGACTTTTGAAGTTGTTCAGATGTAACTCTAACTCCCTCCGGCCAAATGATCAGACCTTTAGCGTCACACTCCAAATAAACAGCCCGGCGATCGGTGCCATTGGGGCCTTGATGAGGGACAATGACGACTTTCGGTAAAGTGTGTTCTGCGTTTTCCTTTAGTTCGTCCACGACATGCTGCAGTCGTGTCACCTCCTTGCTGATCTCCTCGAGTTGTGAGTCGGAGACTACTTGTTGCGTTTCCGTATTTAAGGAGATCTCAATCTCAGTTCTTAGTGTTTTTATTTTTCTCTGAATGCGACCAATGTGATCCTCTAGGTGGGAGCGTTCTTCACGCTGGGATTCGAGGTCATTGGTTTGATACTTTCGAGTCGCAATCAAAGCCTCAATGCGAAAATCTTCCTCCCGCATTAGTTGTGCAGCTTGACTCTCTGTGATCGAATTCACAGCCGCTTGCGGGGGCGAGGACGTTTCCGAGGAAGCAGCGTTGGCGGTCGCATTTTGCGCTACCAAAGCCAATAGAAGGATCAGAGTTCCTAAGGTGCAGACCAACACCGCGAGGAATGGGAATAACGTCGGCGATAGTCCACGCTGACGTTTGCTCATGCTGCAGACCTTTTGATGCCTTGGCGATGATCGTCTTGCCCTAGTTGGTTAGACAATTGATCAACAGTACGAGCGAGGTATCTCATGGCTTCGGTTAGATTGTGACTCAGGTCGTTCGATATTTGTCGGTTCAGCTCATTGTTTGTGCTTTGGATTTGCTGCAGATTGGCATCCAGTGTTTTTTGAAGTGTTAATAACGACTCCGTTTGGGTGTGCAGCGTGGAGATTTGGTTTATTCGTGATAGTTCTTCCTTTTGGTCTGTGTCACTCTTCTGGTGTTTTTCGCTCCATGACACTTGCAGTTC
>JADHOA010000203.1 GCA_016779185.1 Rubripirellula sp. | reverse complement strand
GGGGCAGCGACCACAGTGCCGTGGATTCCACCAACGGTGATGATACGGTCATTCTTCTTTAGTTTTGACTTCATCATCGTGTCTTCGCGCTTTTTCTTGCGTTCAGGCTGTAGCACGATGAAGTAATAAAGGAAGAACAAGCCCGCGATGGGGAGAAACGGGTTACTGAAAATCGATTCAGCAGCAGTGGGTTCACGTGGTGCCTGATCCTGTGCCAGCAGCAACAAGTGATCCAACACGTTCGCGTCGGTGAATGGATTCAACAACCGTAAGCCTTCCCGTATTCGGTGGACTGTCCCGTGTCTCGCTCAGCGACAACGTCGCTCACTCATAGTCGAGCAAACCACCATCGCTGTACCGAGCTACCAAGTCTCAAATCTTGGCGACGAATCAATCATCACCCTGATGATCAATGCGTGCCCAATAAATTCCTGATCACCCTGCTATCCGTTCAAACTCCATATGAGTTTGAAGTCCAGTGGATCGAAGCACAGTATGCGAAAGACCCGTGCGCCTTGGCTCAACGGCGATCGAATACTGCGAGCGGGGCTTTAGAGCGGAGACCTCTGAAAAAACTTCAGAAATGCTCCCGCAGCACTTTCCTTCCATCACCGTTTGCACCAAAAATATTCGGTAGCATCCGTTTCAAGGGCAAGTGTAAAGACCCGATCGGGTTGAGATTTGGATCCAAAACGTCAAGGCATGAATCGAGCAGTGACGCCTTAATGCGGCGGTATTCGCCACAAAAACGCGTATTAAACGACTCGCCTTGCGTGCTTTTTCTCCCTCAATCAAGCTTCGTGGCGGAGTGACCACAAGTCACGCATGATATGGAAGCTAAAAAAACGTCACAAGCCCAGCAAACGCCACGATTTCTGTCTTTTGGGAGATGGCTCGGGTCGGTGTTTGCATACCTGGAAACCGTTTTCGGCTATTTGGTGCTTTGGGGGGGCTGGGAAGACGCTCTGCTGGATGGCCTTGCGGACATCCATCCTTGGAGGTGATGCCCTACTTACTGTTCGAGTCCCGGTTTAGCAATTCTGGGGATGATGGAGCGTGGTTGGATTCCTGAGAGGGTTACCTAGTGTATTCTTTGCTCGTTTCCTGCAGATGGTTTGTTGCGGATCGTTGGAAAGGAGTCGTCTTTGACGCTTATTTTCCGCTAGCTCGGCTTAGAGTCAGCAGCTCGGCTCAGAAGCAGCAACTGGGTATTAAGCGGAAGCCGGGGGGTAAAGTATGGGCTCCGTTGAGAATAGAAATTCCGTCTAGAATGTTTGCTCGGCAGTAATTTTGAGATCTGACCTTTGGGCACAATCACCGCGACGCCGCCTTTGGGTTGGTTCCATTTACTTTTTTGTTTCACTCGCTTGGGTTTTGGTGGCAGATGAGATTTGACTCGCCCGTCTGGCCGCCACAATGGCCAGAGATACTTGATTCGGTTGCCAATGTCGTTCAATCGGGTGATTGGGGCCGTTATCACTCTGTCACATGCAAAGAGCTTCGGGAGCGGCTGCTGCATTCTTTTAGGGATTCCTGCTTTCCTGATGGGCATCAAACTGATGACGTGCGGCTATGCTGTAGTGGAAACGCGGCACTCGAGCTGGCTCTGCGAGCGGCGAAGATTGGTTCCGGCGACGAGGTTCTAATTTCTGCTTATGACTATCCTGGCAACCTTCGCACCATCGAGTTGCTCGGCGCCAAGCCCGTTCTGATGGATGTGAAGGGGGGGGGCTTTGGTTTTGACGAACCTTCACTCGTGGACGCATGTAGTCGTGCGGAGACCCAATCGATCCGCGCAGTGATCGTTTCGCACCTGTTCGGAGAGGTGTTGGACGCCGAACCCATCCGGAAATTTTGTGATCAAAAGGGTTGGGTTTTGATCGAGGATGTTTGTCAGTCTTTGGGCGCAAAGGGTGGGAATCCTGCTACATCGACTATGTCAGAATGCTTCGAGCATTCCTTTCCAGAGCAGCTTTCGCCAACGCAATCAGCGGCAGCCCCCATTGGATTGGAAGCGAATCCGATTGAAACGCTAGACAAGGATGCTTCTTCGAGCCGCCCCCGCGTTGCCGAATTCAAGAGAGAGATTCAGTCGACCCGATTCGCCGGTTGTTGGGGGCACTTGGCGACGCTGAGTTTTGGGGGAAGCAAGCCCGTCTCCGCGGGAGCTGGCGGTGCATTGGTCGTGAATGATACCCGTCTGGCGGCTTCGATTGGAAGTTGGCTCGAGCGTCCGGGTGAGGTTTACCCAATCTCCCCTCTTCAAGCTGCAGTGCTTGGACCGCAGTTGGATCGCTTGCAGGAGCTACAGGCACAGAGAAACCGGACCTGGCAGTCTTTTTATCGAGACCGGCAGGACGCCTATCCCCGATGGCAATGGATGGTTGCTCAGCAGCGAGCGGTTGAGCCAAACCCCTACAAAATCGCTTGGCTGGCAGAATCACGCGAGCAGCGAGATCGGGTGATCCAGGCTGCACACAAGATCGGATTGCCGATCGGAGAGGGTTATCGCTCTTTCGCAAAAATGAGCGATCGACGCTGTCGGAAGCTGGGGGCCTGCGACCGGGCGAAAAAATTAGGGGATCAATTGTTTGTGCTGGATCATCGAGCGTTATTGCTGGAGCCCAGTCGCATCGAGCAGCTTGTCAGCGCGATGGATGCACTTTATCGACAAGTCGACACATAAGTTTCCGATTGCTTTTACAAACGAAAAAATTGCAACCGCTGTTGTTGATGGAAGGTCCAGCAACAGTGAGGCCCTGGCCCGAACGTCGGTGTTTTGGTTAGGGATCAGCGACTCGTCAGCTAAGCGGCGGCTCGATCGCACGGCACTTTGTGCACCCTCGATCTGCAGGCGTTTCGCGTTTTCGCGAGGTCTCTAGCCCGCGAGCTTTGAGATTCGGTTGTGTGGCTGCGCCAATTCTTCGTCAGTTGGCTGGTAGCGATACTGCATGAGGTAGGCATCTTCGATGGTGTCGTCGTAGAAGTCTCGGAGTACAGAAATCGCTCGGAAACCAATTGATTTGAAGAACAATTGAGCTTCTAGATTCGTTTCTCGAACCTCTAGCATGATGCGGTTGCGACGCTCGTGTGATAGTTTTCCGAGCAGCTTATTCACCATCGACTGACCGACGCCGGTTCGGCGATGCTCGGGATGAACCGCAAAATTGAGAATATGAAGGCGGTTTTTGTGGAGTTCATAAATCATGAATCCAACCACTTCATTGTCCTTTTCCGCAACCATACCAATGCAGTTCCGCTGCCGAAGGCAACGAATGTAGTCATCTTCACTCCAAGCGAACTCGAAGCATGCGTTCTCGATTCCCAGCACAGACGGCATGTCTCTGCGAATCATCCATCGGATATGAACGCACATCGGTTTGGTTTCCACGTTGGACTCCTTTCCAGCGAAACACCATGAGATCGAGGACATTCGGCGGTTCCGAGCATCCCCACAACCCAAGACCGCTTTCCAGTTCTCCAGAACTTTGAGCCTTGAGTGGAGCGGAGGTTAGCAAAAAAGAGGTTGCTGAACCAAGGTGAAAAAGATTCTGACGCGATGTTGCTTGAGAACGGCTTGGAGACGGTAAATCAGAGGAATCTTGTTGGTTGCGGGAACAACCCGTGCAAAATCGGTTGCCGCGCCTTAAAATGAGACGCAGTGGTGGTTGATTGACGGCTCGATGGATCCATTTGTCGGATTATTAGGGCATTTTGCTGAATCGTCGGCCTCGGTGAATTGAATCAACGATGGCTGACACTCAATTTCGGTTGAGTCGTGCAATGCGAGCGGCGCCGGTGTATTCGTTGCGAACACCACTGCTCGTCGTTTCGGCAGTCACGTCGGGAATCGGCGGATAAAACGAAAAATAATTCGGACGGAAAGTCATCCATTTCATGACCAGCTATCTCTTAATTCGCTCTGGACCCGAAAAGGGTAGGCAGTTTCTCCTCGATCGTGATCGCCCTGCTCATTTAGGTCGTGGTCGCGGCTGCGAGATTCTTTTGTCGGATCCATCGACTTCCCGATTCCATGCGGTGGTTTTTTATGAGGACGATGGTTGGCATCTTCGCGATACCTCAAGTCGCAACGGAACTCGAGTCAACGGACAAAAAGCAGATCATGTTCGGCTGGGACATCGATCAAAAATCTTGATTGGCTCGACCGAATTGCAGTTGCTGGAGTCGGGGCCCGAGGCGGAGACGGAACGTGCCAATACGGCAACGATTATCAAGGAGGTCGCCTCCTCTTCTTCGGATCTCTGGCTTTCCGGCATGAGTGACCCGATGGGTCAGATCGCCAACGCAGGTCACCTTTTGGATCTCTACACGCTGAGTTTGCAGCTGCTCCGCCGCGGTAACGTGGATGGCGTGATCGATTTAGCGCTCGATCTGCTCCGCGATCGCACAGGTGCGGATGTGATCGGTGTTTCCTATGACATGGGAGACGGGCGTTTAAAGCCTCAGCGAGTGGTTCCAAAAGAAAATGCGAATTTGATAACCGTTAGCCGAAGCTTGCAGCAGCGTGTGGTGCGAGACGGCGAATCGATCTGGCTTAACCATGAGCATGGAGAGGATTCCGCAAAGCCGGAAGTTCGCGGCGGTGATTGGGCGGACGCGATTCATGTTCCACTAGAGGGAGACGACGAAAATATTGGCGCGATCCATTTGTTTCGTCAGAGAGCGGGGTTCACCGATGAACATTTTGATTTGTCGGTAGCCGCTGGACGCTTGCTTGCTTTTGCGATGATGAGGGTGATGGAGAGCGAGTCACTTCGAGCGGATCGCAATCGAATTGCGGATAGGAATGCAGATTCGGATGAATTGATTGGCGATAGCCCCGCGATGGATCGATTGAAACAACGCCTGGCCCGTGTCGCGAAAGCGAGTGGTGCAGTATTGATTCGCGGAGAGAGTGGTGCGGGTAAAGAACTTGTTGCTCGGGCGGTGCATCGAGCAAGTCCACGAGCTAAACGTCCGATGCTTGCGGTGAATTGTGCTGCCATTCCACGTGAACTGATGGAAAGTCAACTATTTGGGCACAAAAAAGGTGCCTTCACGGGTGCGGACAGTGATCACGCCGGATGGTTTCAACAGGCGCATACCGGCACGCTCTTCCTCGACGAGATCGGTGAGTTAACGCTAGAAGGTCAAGCCAAACTTTTGCGTATTCTCGAGGGGCATCCGTTCTTGCCCGTTGGTGCGACAGAGGAAGTCATGGTGGACGTTCGCGTTGTCGCTGCCACCAACCGAGATCTCTCCGAGTTCGTTCGTGAAAAAAAGTTTCGAGAAGATTTGTTTTATCGCTTGAGCGTGTTCGAGTTAATGGTTCCGCCGCTGCGTGATCGTGGAGATGATATCCCAAGACTGATCAATCATTTCCTTGAACACTTTTGTCGGCAGCACGGCCGAGTCGGATTGCAAATCGCTGAGGATGCGATGACAAATATGCGTGAGTACCCTTGGCCGGGAAATGTTCGTCAACTGAGAAATGTGATCGATAGTGCAGTGGTGATGGCGGATGATCCCGCAATCACGTCTGCTGATTTGGGTCTGAGGGATGCTGGTGTCAGCAGGATTGAAACACTTCGTATCGACGAATGGGAAAAACGCCTGATTCGAATGGCGCTGGACCGTTGTGATGGTAGTGTTCCCGAAGCGGCTAAGTTGCTTGGGGTCAGTCGTGCAACGGCTTATCGGAAAATTACCGAATATGAAATCGATCGATAGCCTATACCAATCGATTCGGTCGGTCGCATGATGCCCAAAGGAGTACCGCGTAGAGGAGGCTTCTCTTCTATTACCGTTAATGATTCCTTTGACTTGAACTTGAATTAGGCTTGATGTCTTGAGACGTCTAGCAGGATTTTAAAATCTTGAAGAAAGCACAGAGTCAGGACTAAAGCGAAGCGTTTGCAATGCGGACGCAGGGTAGAGAATTTTAGGATTTGACGAACGCATTGCCGCTGCCAGCAGAGTAATTGAAATTGAAAGCTATTTTGTCAGCACCCGGTTCGCGCGGGGACGTGAATCCGATGGTTGCGATCGGTTGTCACCTCAAGTCACTTGGCTACGAGGTGGTGATATCGGTTGCCGCCCCCTATGCGTCGTTGGCCGAATCGGCGGGACTGACGGTCGAACCGGTGATCAGCGAATCCACTTTTGATCAGGCGATTGGCAATGCTAGAGTCTGGCGTCCGGTGCAAGGGCCGCTCCAGATCTTTCGTGTCATGATTCGCGATTTTTTAAATAAGCATCGCGAAGTGATTGATCGTCACCGCTTGTCGGGTGAAACCATTTTGGTTTCGCATCCTTTGGATATGGTTTCAAGAATCCTTCGCGAGTCGGATGATTCGATTCCTCTGTTTGGTGTTCATCTGCAACCGGTCATTCTGCGGACGATCGATGATCCTCCTCGTCTATCGCCATGGTGGTTCGAGCCCCGCTCTCCCTCCTGGTTGTTGGCTGCTTGCTACGCCGGAATCGATCACCTTGTGATCGACCCACTACTTCGGCGATCGATTAATCGTTTGCGACACGAGTATGGATTACATCAACCCATTCGTCGTGTCATGGATCGATGGTGGTTATCGCCGGATGCAACCCTTGCTCTATACCCTGAGCGATTCGCACCCGCGACTTCTGGGTTTACTGAGAAACTGATCCACTGCGGGTTTCCATTGGATGATGTGACGGGTGGCGGCGTTGCGCCTCCAACCAATCGACCGATCGTTTTTACTTCTGGGACAGCCAATCGTCATTGTCGTCGTTTTTTTGAGGTGGCGGTAAGTGCCTGTCAGAAAATGGGTTGTGATGGACTGTTATTGAGTTCCTATGATGAGAATTTTCCTCGGAACCTTCCCTCAAATATTCACTGCCATCAATACTTGTCCCTCAAAGAATTATTGCCCCACTGTTCCGCCATCGTGCATCACGGTGGCATCGGGACGACTTCTCAGGCATTCGCAGCAGGTATTCCGCAAGTCATTCGCCCACTCGCTTTTGATCAGTTTGACAATGCTCAACGCGTCGAGCGATTGAAGTGTGGCCGATGGTTGAAACGCGATCAGGATCTAGAAAAAGTGCTTTCGGGGCTCCCCGGGGTGACAGAAGCTGGATCTGAAATGAGTGGGGCGACCGAGGGTGGCGTGACGCTCGAATCCATCAAGATGATGCAAGGCTTGGTCACGGAAACGCGTGGCGCTGTCGTCGCTGCGAATAAGATCCATGAGATGACAAATGGTTGGTTCTCGCGATAAGGATGTCGTGTCATCAATCCTTGGTTTTTTCAAAACGGAGCCAATGATCGAGTTCTTGAATGAGTTTCATCACGGGAGTGAAGCCACTAGAATTGGCATTCGATGACAAAGCTGTTTTGAGAAGTCCGGGAAATTATATGACCATGCGATCGATTCCAAATTTATCCCTGCTGTTGTTCTCTATTGGTTGGTTCGTGTTGAGCAATCAACTACCTGCCAAAGCGAATGAGAACAAGCAGAATGATCACCGCAAACCCAATGTGGTTTTGATTTTGGTGGATGACATAGGGTTGCATGATCTTTCCGTTGAGGGAAGCAC
>JADHOA010000202.1 GCA_016779185.1 Rubripirellula sp. | reverse complement strand
CGTATCTTTTGCCAGGTTGGAATTTGTTGGGCTTTATTGAAAATGAATGGTCCGGCCGTCAAAGCGGCGGTTGGTTGATTTTGGCAGATTAATTTTGTCACCATTCTGGCTGATACCGACTCATGACTTGATGCGAATTTGCGGTTAGGATCATCAGTCTTTTTGTTGAGTGCCGTGTTTCTGTTAACGCTGGAGATCTAGACCATGGCGATTGAATTAAATTGTCCCGAGTGTGGTTCGGTTCTCCGGGTAGCGGCCGAGAATTTAGACAGACAATCTCGATGTCCAAGCTGTTTGCACGTCTTTATCGCAAAGTACGAGAGTTCTCTTCAGGATGATTCTCGGTCAACGTCGGGCCATGAGCCAGCATTGCTGATGGGCGGCAGAGAGAGAGCCTCTGCTGGTTCCATTGAGATGATCGATCAAGGGCAGGGAGCGATTGACCCTCTTGTGGAAAAGGAGGTGTTAGATCGAGGTTGGAAAGCATTGTCAGAAGGTGGGGTCCCGGAGTTCGAACTGAACCCCTATTCCCCTGTTGCCTCTGTAGCGTTGGAATCTGACGATTCGGGCGAACTTTCCCCCACTGAAATCACGATTGACTCTGTGTTATCCACCAGTTGGGCGATCTTTAGGAAGCACTGGGCGATGGCCTGTATTGCGATCATCATCGTTTCCGGGGTGAACTATGGCATTAGTTTTTTGCAGAACCTCTTGCTGATGGGACTAGACGGTGGCGCTCCTATCAATGAAGCGGTTACTATCGGGCTGCAGTTTTTAGTTTTTGCAATCGTTTGGGTAAGCGGGTTATGGCTGCAGTTGGGTCAGTCTCTTTTGATGCTTGATATCTGCAGGGGCAAGCCTGTTGAATTTAGCCGAATCTTTGCCGCGGGTTCTTGTTTGATCCCTGGCGTGGGGGCGATGTTAATCGTCATTTTCGTTCTAGGTGTGCTCGCCGCCGTTTTTGTAGGAATCCCGGTTGGGATTGCTTTTCAATTGTCCGGCGATCTGGATGTTTTGCTTCCTGTTGGCTTAGCGGGAGTGGCGGTCGGCGCGATACCTTTTGTGATCTTGTCGATCAGCTTTTCCATTTCTCAATTGCTCGTTGCGGATCGACGCTGTGGGCCGTGGGATGCGGTGGTGACATCCATGCGGGTAACACGAGGAAATAAGTTGGTGTTGTTGTTGATTGGCCTCGTGGTTTCTGCGATTTCTGTTGTCGCATTTTTGGTTGGTCTGCTTGCGTTTTGCTTTGGTGTTATCCCAGCCATGATAGCCGTAGGAGCGTTTGCCTCCTTGGTGTTAACCGTTGCTTATCTCTTGATGACTGGGCAAGCGATCGCGATACCAGAATACAATACCGTCCGCAACTAAGTTGTTGATCGATGCCTACTGCGTGGCTTTCTCGGAAATAGAGATAGTTATCTTTAGCTTTAGCGTCGAAGCTTGGTTGGGCCGTTCGGGTCAGTCTTGCTTTCTGCGGACGACCTCGATGTCGATTGCGTCCTGCGAATTGAAATCGCGAGTGGATTCTTGGAATGGGGTTGATGGCGCGGTGTTGTGGAATCCATCTAGGTCGGACATGTGTACCTGGAACCGACCCGCATACCGATTCACGAACCACAAACGGACTAGGCGTCTCCCAAAAGGTAGCAGTAAGAAAAATCCGAAGGCATCGGTCAGAAGTCCTGGGGTAAGTAGCAAGGCCCCTGCAAAGACAATCATCAGGCCCTCCTGAAGTTCATTGCTTGGTACTCTTCCCTCTCCCATGGCGAGGTGGAAACGTCTAAGCACTCCTAGGCCCTCTCGCCGAGCAAGGAAAGATCCCATGATTCCTGTCAGGATGACAATCAGGAAGGTCATGCCAACGCTCGTCTCATTCGCAACTTTTACCAGCAGAAAGAATTCGACAAGTGGAATCAGGATGAACGCTGCTAGCAGTTTACCGAGCATTGGATCCGCCTCGCTAATCTTTGTTTTGTAACTTTTGGTTTAGTTCGCGTGTCCGTTGCCACTCGTTTTTTCAAGTGGGGCTTGGCGGTGATTCTCGAATACCCTGGTTTGTGGTGAACGAAGATTTTCGGTTGTCATCATCGGCACCGAGTATTCTCGACGTTGGCCGCGTTTTATCCATTTGATCATTGTGCAGCCTAGCAATTTTTATCTTATTGGCAGTGATTCATAAGGCCGGTCAACGGAGTGCATATTTTGTGCCGCTAACGTGGTGGTGTGCTCTCTCGAAAGACTGTTTCCCCTCCACCCCGCATTTCGCGTTACATTACATAGTACTTGCGAGGCGATCATACCTTGGCCTGTTCCGATCACGGCCATGATCATTGGTGGTCTCGAATTCCTATTCACAAATTTTACTTTTCGTTTGTTGGCTCGTTCTATGTTCACAGTCGTGCGCGATCATTTCAAACAATGCTTTAGATCTTCATCGATTATCACCGTTTCTCTGGTTTTTCTGTTGCTGAGTGATTCGGTGTTTTCGCAAGATGCTGAAAAGCCAAGTCATGAACCACAGTCAGGAACTCTCCGCGTTTTGTTGATTACTGGTGGGTGCTGCCATGACTATCAAAATCAAAAAAAACTAATTCGTGATGGTTTGTCTAAGCATGTGGATCACCTCGAATGGACGGTGCTGGAATATGGAACGGAGCGTGATCTGAAAGTCGATGTGTATCAACGCGCGGATTGGATTAAAGGTTACGACCTTGTGATCCATAATGAATGCTACGGTGGCGTAGAAGATGCCGATTTCGTCAATGGCATTGTTAAAGGACATGTTGATTTCGGAGTGCCGGCAATTGTCATTCATTGTTCAATGCATTCTTATCGCAATTCTCCGGCGGCAGATAATTGGCGTTCTTTACTCGGTGTGACTAGTCGCCGTCATGAGAAAGGGAATCGTTCGCTGAGAGTAGAGTCGACCCAAGAAGGTAATGAATTTGGCTTCGGTGAAATCTTGGGAAGTGGTTGGGACACACCAAATGGAGAGTTGTACCTCATCGAAGAGGTTTGGCCCCAAACGGTGACGCTTGCGACCGCATTCAGTTCAGAAACAAATAGGAAAGAGCCGGTGGCTTGGATCAATCAGCACAAGGGGGTTCGAGTGTTTGGTATTTCGCTTGGGCATCACAATGAGACAATCGAATCTGAGCCATGGCAGAAAATGTTGGCGTCGGGTTTTACTTGGGCAACGGGTGATGGATCGTAATTCTATGACGTATTGCAAAAGTAGTGGATTAACGTTCGGCCGAAACTGTAGCTCAATTCTTCACGTCTCAGTCGTAGTTTGGATGATGCGTCATTTCTTGTTGGTTGCACTTTTGTTTTTGTGTAGCGATACCACTGCATCTCCTCCGCTTCAGGGAGCTGGTGATGGCAGTGTTAGCGTTTCCGATTTAAAGATCAGCGGTGGCCTTCGCTTTCTCTCTGCTACTCGAGCGGAGTTGCGATGGGAGTCGAATCTTAGTGGGTCAGCAACGGTCGCCTATGGAGTGAATAGGCAGTTAGGGACCCTTGTCCAATCCAATAGCCTCGGGACTAGTCATTCCGTCGTGCTCGAAAATCTTATACCTGGTTCGGATTTGCACTATCGAATCGCAGTTCGACACGAGTCGGGGCGAAAAATCAGCGATTATTTTGTGGTCGAAGCCGCTATGAATTATCGACTTCCGGAAATATCGCAGCAGCAAAGATCAGGATTTCCGAAATCAAAAAGATCACCGTCATTCAAACAAGGTATCGAAACTTGGGCAGAGGAATGTGGTGGCATTATCGTTGTGCACCATGCGATTGCGGAGGATTGTCTTTCTGCATTACTTGAACAGCAAGGTTTAACGATCTTGGTGATCTTTGAAGATGAAATCAAACTCAATGCATTTCGCAAGAATTGGTATGCCTCTGGAATCTACGGCACCCATGTTACCGCTCAATTAGCCAAAGACTTGCCACTCGAGTTTGCTAATGGAGTCTTGGTGGATGTCAGTGCTTTGAGACAGGCAATCGATTGGCTTTCCCCATCGGGTTCTTTGCTTTGTGTGTCAAATGATCAACCAAAGGCATCCGCTTATCGTGATGTGGATTTTGCTTGGTCAAATTTCGCTGACGGACTTTGGTTGGGTGTTCATTCGGCGTTAGAGCAGCTTTCAAAATGGGATCACCAATATGGAAGTCCTTCGAATGCGTCGTTTGTTAACGAGTCTTTGGGGGGAGTTGATGATACTTCCGATTTGGAGGTTCGCTGGTTGGGCCGGCCTGGCGCTGATTTCGGGATTGATCGCAATCCCAGAATGCCGGCGCCACTGGTGGTCGGCGGTAGACTTTTTCATCAGGGGATGAATCGGATGATCGCGGTAGACGCTTTCAACGGTGCCATTTTATGGTCTCTTGAAATTCCCAAGCTCAGGAGAGTGAATATCCCGCGAGATTGCGGTAATTGGTGTGCGGATGAGAGTCGTGTCTACGCTGCGGTCGAAGACCAGTTGTGGGTGATCAATGCAGCAACTGGAGAAATGCTTCATACCATCGAACCACCTGAGCGTTATGGTTCAGGCTTCGATTGGGGGTTTGTTGCAACGACCGCTAACAATCTCGTTGGGACGGTAGTTCCGAGTGGCGGGATCTATGAAGATTTTTGGGATAAGCCAAGTTGGTATGACGGAATCAACGATGCCGCCGCGTCCAAAGTCTGTGGTCGGAATCTAATGGTATTTGACAAAAAGTATGGCGATCTTCGTTGGCAACGCGAGGCGGATGCGATCCTTCATTCAACCATTACGATTCATCAAGATCATATTTTCTTTGTCGAAGTAAAGGATCCAGGACTGGATCAGTCGTCAAGCGGCCGCCTCTCTGACTCACAAATATGGTCCAACGCTTCAGTTGTGTGTGTTGATTTGCAGTCGGGTGAGGAGAAATGGGTATCTGCGGTACCCACTTCAAAATCAGTCGAGGTAATTGCATTTGGCCTCGCCGATGATGACCAATTTATTCTCGAGACTTCATCCAACGGTCAGTTTCACCTGGCGTCATTCGATTCAGCCACCGGTAAATCACGCTGGACCAAGAGTTCAAAATGGTCGGAGGATAACCATGGAGGACATATGCAGCATGCGGTACTGATGGATGGGAAAATATTCTTGCAACCAAGTATTCTTGATGCGTCGACAGGTGAGATTCTAAAGACCGATACTCTTGGTAAAAGGCGTGGCTGCGCGACACCTATTGGTGCTGGTGGTTCCATTATCTATCGAGGTGGGACAGGACCTGTATCTCTGTGGTCGTTGGAGTCAGAGCAACCTTCTGAATTTGCAAGATTGCGCCCGAGTTGCTGGTTAAGCACGATACCCGCTCACGGAATGCTTTTTTCTCCCGAAGCTGGTGGTGGATGTTCATGCGGTGGTTGGATGGAGTGTTCGATTGGGTTTGCACCGCGGCGCAACAGGCTTCCGTACGCAGAACCACAAGACTGAGGTGTGAAGGTGTCTGAAATGATAACGGATGACCCACTGCATCCACTGCAATTCAACTGTGTTCGCGGCACCGCTAATGGGAAGTATTCTTGTCGTCGGCAGATGATGCGGTTGTCTCGCTTGGCATCAGTTGCTTGGATATTATTGTCGTTTGCCCACTGGATTTTTATTCTTGACGGCACGACTTGTGCGGAGAACTGGCCGACTTATCGGCATGATAATCGCCGCAGTGGAGTCTCCAATGAGCAGTTTCTTTTTCCGCTCGATTCACTTTGGGTTTGGCAGTCGCCTCAGCGACCCAGGACTGCGTGGAGTGGGCCTGCAAAGTGGGATGCGTACACCGGCAATCGCGATCTTCAATCAATGCGTAATTTTGATCCGTGCTACTTTGTCACAGCCGATCAGGAGTTCGTTTTTTTTGGATCAAGTAGTGATGATTCCGCGCATGCTTTAGACGCTGCGAGTGGGAAAGAGGTATGGGTTAATGTGACTGGTGCGCCCGTTCGACTACCCCCCACGATTCACGGTGAACATGTTCTTTATGGATCGGACGATGGTTATGTCTACTGCGTTAATCGAAGATCGGGTGATCGCGTTTGGAAAACTCGGGGCGGTGATTCGGATCGTAAAATCTTTAATGACCGTAAATTGATTTCCCTGTGGCCAGTCCGGACCGGCGTGATGATTGATAATGATTTGGCGATCTTTGGGGCATCTCTGGTTCCTTGGGAGGTTTCTCATCTTGTGAGTGTCGACGCAAGCACGGGCAAGATGGAGGGTACTCGGTCATTTCGACGTGACCTTCAAGAAGTAACATTGCAGGGTGCCCTCCTCGCCTCCGAGAAACGGATTTATGTTCCTCAAGGTCGATCAGCTCCACTGGCATTCCAGAAAGCAAGTGGTGAGTCCCTCGGTGCGGTGGGTGAAGCGGGGGGAGTTTTTTGTATTTTGACGGAGGATGAGATGCTGCTTGCAGGTCCGAATCATCAAAAGGAGACAGAGCATCAGATTCGAGTCACCGGAATCGGAGATTCCAAGGCGATCGCTTCATTTGCGGGGACGAATCGTCTGGTGGTTGCTGGAAAAGAAGCATGGTGCTCGATCGCAGGTGAACTGAGGAAATTAGATCGCGAGATTTATCTTGATGCCGTGCAGCGAATCAACCAGGCATTAGCGTCTGTCCCCAAAGATCAAAAGCCATCTGAAGAAATACAAAGTATCATCGAGGAGGCAAAAAGCAGTCAGGCGGCAGCATGGCAGTGGGCGATTCCCTGCGGGGTGCCCTTGGAAATGGTGAAAGCCGGCGATGCTTTGATTCTCGGGTTTGCTGGTGAGGTTCGAGCGTATTCCAGTCAGTCGGGTGAATTACTTTGGAGTCAGCCAATGGATGGCGCGGCATTAGGTCTCGCTGTGGCAGGAGGCCGTTTATTTGTTAGTACCGATGAGGGGGACATACACGCTTTCGGAAGAAGGCAGTAATGAACTCCAAAGATTCTCGTGTTGACAGAATATGGTATTTCAATCGACGTAGGGTGCGGCATCAAAAGATCTGGATGCTTGTTTACCTACTGTTTTTCTTTGGTGTCTCGCCACTTGTTGCGTGCAAATTACCGGTATTTCGCTACGCTTTGGAGCGTTGGCCGGTAGATCAGTATCGCATTGTTGCCATGGTTGGTGATTCTGATTCACCTGATGTTCAAGATGCAATTGAAGCACTGAAACGTTGTCGCTCTACCGGGCATCTGAATGCAGAGATCGAGGTGGTCAATCTTGCTGAGTTGACCGACGAGCAGTGGTGGCAATATGAGGGATTAGAAGGTGGTTCAAAAAATCAGTTGCAAGTTTATTATCCTACAAGTGGTCAGAATAGCAGATTAGGTTGGACGGGCGACTTGACATGTGAGTCGATTGAACGCTGGATTTCTTCGCCTCTCCGTGAATCCCTGATGTCTGATTTGTCTACGGGGGTTTCCGCGGTTTGGCTATTGGTGGAGGGTGATGATCTCGAATCAAATGATCAACTTGAAAAAGATCTGCTTCGAGCGTTAACGCAAGCCAATCAAACGATTGCCATTCCCGACGGAGTGATCAACCCAAGTCAGGCGGCCGATTATTTTCGCGACAATCCAGGGGCATCCATGGATGATGTTCTTCGTTGTTCGATACCCTTGCGAGTTGACTTT
>JADHOA010000201.1 GCA_016779185.1 Rubripirellula sp. | reverse complement strand
AATCTGAGTGCGAAGCTCTTTTAATCGCTGCGTTGCCTCACGATATCGCTCCGCCTTACTGGCCTGACTACGAATACTCTTCAGACGCATCCCGACTTCGTCAACGATGTCCCCCAAACGCGTTAAATTCGATTGGACGCGAGCGAGTCGCCGCTCCGCTTCGAGCTTCTTTGCCTTAAACCGACTAATGCCCGCGGCTTCCTCAAAAATAGCGCGACGATCTTTCGCATTCGCCTGCAACATGCGATCGACTTTGCCCTGTTCAATCAAGCTGTAGGCATCGATACCGATACCAGTGCCACGAATCAGGTTCTTGACGTCCTTTAGTCGGACGGCCTGATTGTTTATTAGGTACTCGCCTTCACCGCTCCGATAAACCCGCCGGGTAACGTGAACCTCGGGTGCATCGATTGGAAGACTACCGCTGGCATTGTCAAAGACGATGGTTGCCTCAGCTGCCCCAGAGGGACCGCGTGTCTGTGATCCCTTGAAGATCACGTCGGCCATATCCTTGCCGCGCAGGCTCTTTGCACTCTGAGACCCAAGCACCCACTTGATCGCGTCCACGATATTCGACTTACCAGAACCATTGGGACCCACCACCACGGTGATGCCGTCGGGAAAGTCGAAACGCGTTCGATCCGCGAAGCTTTTGAAACCGGCAAGCTCGAGTGCTTTTAGCATGCGAAGTAGAATTCAAAACGGTTTCAAACGGCGAAAAAGATGCAGTTTTCTTCAGAAAACTACCTTCTATAAGTTAAATCAAACCCACCCCTCCTCCTAGCTCTGTTTTGATAAAACCTATTTTCTTTCCACCCGAATCGGGGGCAATGTCCATTTTCAGCTGCGAACCAACCGATTCACGCTCGCAAATCCCCACAACACTGTGGCTCGAACCGCATCGCGATCAGAAAATAGGCAAACCGGGCAAATCAGCCTACACTCCGACAAGTGACGAAATTGGAATCGCCCGAGCGGAAGCCCCCATCCCAATTAATCTTATTAGGCCCAAATCAATCAGCGATCGTTTAGTACTCGACCTAAGATCCAAATCCATCAAACTATGGCGGGATCCGCCGATACTCGCGTGGATGAACCGAAGTCTCCCCCCCTTTCACCCTGACGTTGCCAGTCATGCCCGGACTTTTTGCAGGTACTAAGTTTGATATTCCGCCAACGTGCGATCGTTGCAGTAAACCCGAAACGGAGTGCCAATGCCCGCCCGCGCCAGCCGCCCCAACTTGGCTCGCGCCGTCCAAACAAAGAGCCAAAATCCGATTGGATCGACGCAAGCATCAACGCATCGTCACCGTCGTGTGGGGACTCGCACCCCACGAGACCGATCTACGTTCACTGCTGTCTGAACTCAAGGGTGTCTGTGGGGCTGGCGGCTCCGTCAAGGACGAATGCATTGAACTACAAGGCGATCATCTGACAAGGGTGACCGACAAACTGGCTGAAATGGGCTATCGTGTTTGAGGAACGTTTCTCCTTCGGGATATGTTGCGATTCACTCGATTGAGCTCTCACATATCCACCAGCCTTCATTGAATACCCTGCCCATGCAAACGCCGAACAGCCAAAGGATCGACGTTCCCGTGTGGGTAGCGCAGATGTCGGCCCCCTTGATGTTCGGGATCGCTTTTTGCTTTTTGATCTGTCAGGCAACCTTGGTGGTACTTTGGATCGACGTACCGCAATTTACGGAAAGCGCAAAAGCTTTTTTACTCGAGCAGCCCAAGGAGTTTCGCGTCGAAGCGGACAAGCTGCTATCCAACACGTCGATTGACCGACAACTCCAGACACTGGTTGTAGGAATCACGCTGGCCCTTTGGCCACTGGTGATTGCCGAATCTATTTTCCACTGGCTGACAAGGAGCTGGCGAAAATCAGAACGAAAATTCCAGTACTTTAGCATCCTGTTTTGCCTCTGCCCCTCTCTTCGCCTTTGCGCGAGGAGTCCAGAGATGGACTATCGCATCTGGCTTCCAGGTATCGGTTGGAGACATCCCAACAAGCGATTGCGGAGGAGACTGGAACGTCGATTTAGCCTGCCGATGTTCATGATCGCATTAATGATCCTACCGGTGCTTTTGATTGAGTATTTCTTGAAGGCGGAAGTCATCGCTCACCCATCTCTGCGTGTTGCAATCCATGTGAGCACCGGGATTATTTGGTTCGCATTCGCCTTTGAATTCATCATTTTGGTTGCGGTAGCGCAAAAGAAATTTGAATACTGCAAGACGCATTGGTTAGACATCGTCATCATCTTAATACCGTTGTTTTCATTTCTTCGAACCATGCAGGTGATGCGTGCTTCACAGATCAGCAAGATGGCAAGAGTCTATCGATTGCGTGCAACTGCGGTCCGAGCATTACGCGCGCTGATCTTGCTGGAATTCTTTCAGCGTGTCGCTAACCGAGACACCGCGGTCCGAATTGATCGAATGGAACGTCAACTGGAGGACGTGGAACTTCAAGCTAAAATCCTCAGGCGACGCATCGGATTTCTCCGCAATGTCCTGCGACAAGAAAAAGCGGCCAAGGATAAGACGCAAACCAACCAGAAGGTTTCAGATCAAACGACAATATCCACCCAGACCTCCGAACCCGAGTAGTAACGCGGACATTTTGATCAGCAAATTCGTGTGATCAATCAAGGAGTCGACCGTTCGGGGTGAGGAACGAGACCAATCACGTGAATACAAACAAGAGCTCGGAAGGATTCTCGGCGACTGAGCATTCTGGTAGCTGGGCATTCTGGTAGCTGAGCATTCTGGTAGCTGAGCATTCTGGTAGCTGGGCATTCTGGCGGGTGGTACTAGGATCGCCGAGCCTCAGCACTTTAGGAGCCGTTTTGACTCAAAAAAGAGGAAAAAACCATCGAAAACGCCCGAAAACCACCGGTGAGGAGCCAAGTAATATCGGCAATCCCCTAGAATCCGATCTACAATCAGAGCACCGGTGATTCATCGCTTCCCTCCCCCGCCGTTGCAGCCTCCATGCCCCACCCGCTGCTTCTACGATCGATTCTCTTTGTGATCCTAGGCTGTTTTGCCTTCGGTTCGCCTGGCGTTTTGTTGGCCAATGAAGTCCAAACCGAAGTAGCGTCTGAGGAAACCATCACGACAAGCGAAACAACATCGACGGCTCCGTCAACATCAAGGTCCGCACCGGATCGCTTGACCTTCGCGGCGGATTCTCAAGCGGAACCATCGGCAAGTTCTCAAACAGGAACACCGGCACGGCTCATCAGCTTTGAACTCGATATACAACCCGTGCTGTCTGCCTATGGGTGTAACTCTGGGCCATGTCATGGAAAGCAACGGGGACAAAACGGATTTCAGTTATCTCTTTTGGGTTTCGATTCCGATTTTGATCATGCATCACTTAGTCAAGATGCGCGTGGTCGCCGCCTATTCCCCTCATCCCCCGCTCAGAGTCTCTTGCTACGCAAAGCAGTCGGCAGCGATCCCCACGGTGGTGGTAAAAGGTTCGAACCGGATAGCGATGCATACCGAACTCTTTATCAATGGATTAACCAAGGAGCCAATCGGCGAGTGGATGGCGAGGCGCAGCTCACCAAAGTTGAATTGGTGAAATCTGATTTTCTCCTCACGACGAAAGCTTCGACGAGTCTCAAAACGATCGCCACCTACAGTGACGGAACGACTCGAGATGTCACGCAACTGACGACCTACCTATCGAATGACGACGCCATTGCATCGATCGATGTTTCTGGCCAAGTCACCGCAGGCGAAATCCCAGGTGAGACATCGGTGATGGCAAGATACATGAACCATATTTGTGTCGCCAACATTATGATCCCGCGAGATACTCCGCTTGCAACCGAGATCTTTGATTCGCTACCGAGACAAAACTACGTGGACGAGTTGATCTACGAAAAGCTCTCGACCCAGCACATTGAACCTTCGCCCGAAATCACGGCCCATGTTTTCCTTCGCCGGGTTCATCAAGATCTGATCGGACGTCTTCCTTCGGCTCAAGAAGCTCGCGCTTACCTCGATTCGACTGATCCTGACAAAAAAACGCAGCTCGTTGATTCCTTGCTGCAAAGACGTGAATACGCGGACCACTGGTCGGGTTATTGGGCCGATCTCTTACGTCCGAATCCCTACCGCGTTGGGATCAAAGCAGTTCTCAACTATGACAACTGGATCCGACAGCAGTTTCGAGATAATGTGCCGTACGATCAATTTGTCAGGCAATTAGTGACTGCCAAAGGAAGCACTTGGCAAAACGGCGCAGCCACCATGTTCCGCGATCGACGCAGTCCCGATGAGATCACAACCATTGTCAGCCAACTCTTTCTAGGTATCCGCCTCGAATGCGCGAAGTGTCACCATCATCCATTTGAAAGTTACAGCCAAGAAAACTTTTATGAATTCGCATCCTATTTCGCAAAAGTAGGACGCAAGGGCACCGGGCTGTCTCCACCAATCTCGGGAGGGGAAGAGATTGTGATGACGGTTGATAGTGGCGAAGTCAAACACCCCATCAGTGGAGAAACTCTGGCGCCCTCTCCTCTCTATCCAGCGGCTCATGCCGAAGACGAACTGGATCCTCGGGAGACCTTTGCCAATTGGCTCACCTCGACCGAAAACGACTACTTCGCAAAGGTGCAAGTCAATCGACTATGGTCAACGCTGATGGGACGCGGCTTAGTGGAACCGGTCGATGATCTGCGTAGTACTAACCCTGCGACCAACCCAAAGCTGCTTGATGCATTGGCTAAAGACTTTCAGGGTTCAGGGTATGATCAAAAACACATCCTCAAGACGATTGCACTCTCGCGAGCTTACGCGCACCAGTCCGTGCCAACGCCGTCGAACGCTTCGGATCGTGTGAATTATTCGAGACATTATCGCCACCGCGTTCGCGCCGAGGTCCTTTTGGATGCAATCGCCGACTTTACAGAAACATCACCGAACATGAATGCGATGCCGCCAGAATCGCGAGCCAATCAAGTTTGGACCACTCGTGTCTCCTCTGTCTTTCTTGATACCTTTGGGAGACCGAATGAGAATCAGGATCCGCCATGCGAGCGTACACCTGATTCAACGATGACCCAATCGTTGCACCTAATGAATTCCCGTGAGCTTGATTCGCGAATCAAAAGCTCGGAAGGCCGTGCAACTCGGCTCGCGAAATCCCAGGCAAGCACGCAAGAGGTTGTTGAAGAACTGTACTTGGCGGCATTCAGCAGATTTCCAAGTGACGAAGAAAGAAAATTTGCAATCGATCTTATCGATCAAAATGAATCCAAACAAACAGGCATTGAAGACCTGATGTGGGCCATGATCAACGCCCCTGAATTTTCGATTCAGGATTAGGAGAAAATAAACGATGTTCTCGTTCCCACGACATTGCACCCCCATGCAAATAAATTCCTCCCGAAGGTTATCCGCTGGGAAACTTTCGAGAAACCAAAATTGCGAAGGAATGACTCGTCGCGACAGTATTGCATTGGGACTTGGCGGCTTGGTCGCCGGGGGTCTATCCGGCGCCCTGCAAGCAACGCAGGCGTTTGCCGCGGGCTCTTCCTTGGCGGGTAATCGCAGGCAGGCCGATGCCTGCATCTTGATCTGGATGGATGGTGGTCCAAGCCACTACGAAACCTTTGATCCCAAACCGGACACTCCGGCAGAGATTCGAGGTGAATTCAGCACGATTGCGACACAAACACCCGGTATTCATTTTTCTCAGCTGATGACCAAACTGGCTGCGATGACGGACGATCTGGCTATCGTTCGTTCGATTCGTCACGACCAAGGAAATCACGGTGCTGGAAACCACTACATGATGACCGGTGCACCTCCGAGAATCCCGGTGGGCTGTGGAGCGTTCGTTAGCTTTCATCCGAGTCTGGGTAGCGTGGTTGCGAAGGAAGTCGGGGCGCCCGAGGGAATCCCTGCCTACTTCTCGATGCCCAACATGTCCCGCTCAGGAGGTCCACATTTTCTTGGTGCGAGATACGCTCCGTTCGTCGTGCCAGATGATCCAAACTCCAGTTCGTTCCGGGTCAGAGACGTGACACTGCCAAACGGACTCAGCGAAAGTCGCTTTGAATCGCGCCAAGCAATCCGCCACCAAGTGGATCAGATGCTGAGAATTACCGAGGAGGCGGCCGGTGACCCGGTACTCGCATCGGATGAATTCTTCGCACAAGGTTTACAGCTAATCGGCAGCACCGAGGCGCAAGCCGCGTTCGACATTCATCGCGAGTCAGGAGAGATACGCGAGTCCTATGGGCGGCATCCATTCGGGCAGCGTGCGTTGCTCGCCAGACGCTTGGTGAGTGCGGGGGTACCATTCGTCACTCTCTATCATGGCGGTTGGGATCACCATACCGATATTTTCAAATCGTTTGAATCAAAAGTTCCACCGTTTGAGGCAACGATTGCAGCTTTGGTTGCCGACCTGAAACAACAAGGAATGCTTGAACGGACACTTGTGATCGCGCTCGGCGAATTTGGGAGAACGCCCAAGATCAATGAACGAGGCGGGCGAGACCACTGGTCGAACGCGATGAGCGTGATGTTTGCAGGCGGCGGAACGCCCGGTGGACAAGTGATCGGCGCCACCGACCGTCAAGGCTACGCGGCAATCGAACGTGTCTTGTCCCCAGAAAATTTCGTTTCCACCGTGTACGCCAAACTCGGCATCGATCCCGGCCAACTGATGTACACACCGGATGGTCGCCCTGTTCACTTGGTAAGTGATGAAAATCCCATCAGCGAATTGATGGGTTAAACCTTTGGTCAATGTAGCGTTGAAACCAATCACTTCGACGCGGCAGCTTTCTATCTCGCCACCAACTGCACAAAGATCCATAGCACTGCCCGCCTCTCTGACGATCGCCGGAATCGCCCACCTTTTACAACCAGCTAGGCTCTTTCAATCCAGCTACTCCGCACGGTCATGTTCAAGGCAATATCGCTCAGCATGACCATTTCATCACCCTAATCGACGCCATTTGAGTGAAATTCCATTGTCGCGTTTTTTTTCAATAGTGCCGCTGATTCTCGCCCTCACCTCTCGGATCGAAGCTCAGGTGCAACTCGACCGCTTCTTTCCTTGTGCAGTGGCTGCGGGCAGCACGACCACCATCAAAGCGGAAGGAAAGTTTCCAACTTGGCCGGTCGAACTGGTTGCTGACCGAAGCGATGCAACTTGGAAACTGTCCGAGGAATCGGGAACCATTGAAATCACGGTATCGGACCGTGCCTACCCTGGCGTTCTGTGGCTAAGAGCCAAGGATGCAACCTCATCCAGCGATCTTGTCCCCCTACTCATTTCGAATGTTCCTTGCCAAACAGAATCGGAACCAAACCAAAAGTGGACTGAGTCGAATGCGATCACTTTACCCGTTTGCATTTGCGGTCGACTAGAAAAAAGCGGTGATCTGGACAGCTATCGGCTTTCTGCAAAAAAGGGTGAGAGGATCGTCGTATCACTAACGGGAAATCGGATCTTGGCAAGTCCGATGGACGCAGTTCTTCAGATCTCAGACGATCGAGGCAATGTGCTGTTCCAAGAAGACGATACACGCGGACTTGATCCATCCATCCACTTTGAAAGTCCCGAAGAGGGTGAATACTTGATTCGAGTATTTGCATTTCCGGAAACACCGAATAGCACCATTGG
>JADHOA010000200.1 GCA_016779185.1 Rubripirellula sp. | reverse complement strand
GCCACCATGTCTGCCCCAACCACCGTAGGTGTCAACGATGATTTTACGTCCCGTCAAGCCACAGTCACCATGAGGTCCGCCAACGACGAATTTGCCGGTTGGGTTAATGTGATATTTAATGTCACCTTTGTCTAATTCCGACGGAATCGATGGCTTGATGACATTCTCAATCACGAATTGGCGGATTTCTTCGTTGGTTACATCGGGTGAGTGTTGTGCGCTAACCACGACGGTATCAATTCGGACTGGAGTATTTCCTTCGTATTCCACCGTCACTTGGCTTTTGTTGTCAGGTCGAAGCCAGTTGACCTCTTGATTGAATCTCGCTTCTGTAATTCGATTAATAATTCGATGGGACAGCGCGATCGGCATGGGCATCAATTCTGGAGTGTCACGACATGCGTAACCGAACATCAACCCTTGGTCGCCAGCTCCAATTTCTTTTCCCGACGTGTTGTCTGCATCAACACCCTGAGCAATATCTGGGCTTTGACTGTCTAGAGAAACCATGACAGCGCAGGTGTCGCCACAAATACCCATTTGATCGTCGGTATAACCCACTTCGTTAATAACGCTACGCACCACATCGATGTAGTTCAGTTTCGCTTTGGTGGTAATTTCTCCAGCAATGATGGCGACGCCCGTGGTCACCATGGTTTCGCAGGCAACACGACTGTTGGGGTCTTCCGCAAGCAGTGCGTCCAAAACGCCGTCCGAAATTCGGTCCGCTAGTTTGTCGGGGTGACCCATGCTGACCGATTCGCTGGTAAAGAGATATCGAGCGCTACTCACAATGGTTTTCTCCACAGTGTGCCGTCAGTGTTTTGACCGGCAGATTGAAATATGTTGAAAGGATTGCAATAAATTACTAGCCGGACCGCGTTCTGAGAAGCGTCCGGCGTGGTTCTACGGCATAATCTACCACGGGTTTGACTTGGTAAACGAGTACAAACACTATTCTTGCACCGGTTGTTAGGAAAGGATCGGCTTTCAAGGGGACCGAATATCCTAGAATTAGCAGGTTAAGCCTATGCGCAATCCACCTAACCCATCCAACGGTAAGTCAGCTTCAGAGCAAGCCAATGCCTGGGGAGTTACCATCCCCATTCCACCAAATCGGACACTCTCGCCGCTGTTATTCTCGTTTGGGTTCCACTTAGTGCTGCTGGTAATTCTGGGATTACTTTTGAGCACCCAAACTCAGGGGACGACTGAATTACCGCGTGACCGCGACATAGGAATCGCTATCGTTCATCAGCTACCCGATCGAGAGCGTTATTCAGAGGTTCAATCGATCGAGGAACCAAGTGAGTTGTCAGATAGCCAACCAGACTCGTCGTCCCAAAGCTCATCCTTAGCTCCACCATCCGATTTAGCTCCGCCACTCGATTTAGCAGGGGTGCTGAATTCTCTGCAGGCCATTCCAACCCCGATCAGTGGGACCGGGATCACCGGTGAAAGTCGGCTTTCAGGTGATGCCTTTTCAGGAGCAGGGGGTGACCAAGCGAGCAAAGGAGAGGAGGCAACGACAATGCTGTTTGGTGTTTCGGGAAGTGGTACACAATTCGTTTATGTTTTCGATCGATCTGATAGCATGAATGGTTTTTCTGGGAGGCCGCTTCGCGCCGCAAAGTCGGAGCTGATTAATAGCCTTGGTTCGCTCACCGAACGTCAACAGTTTCAGATCATTTTCTACAACGAACAGCCGAGGCCTTTCTCGTTGCCCGGTGTACCTATGGCGATGGTGCGTGCAGAACCGTCGAATCTGGAGTTGGCAAAAAATTACATTCGTTCGATTGCAGCCTACGGGGGTACCGAACACGAATCCGCTCTAAAATTAGCGTTACGGATGGGGCCAGATGTGATCTTTTTTTTAACGGATGCAAGAATACCGAGGTTATCAGAGATCGAATTAAGGGATATCCAAATGCGCGCCACAACCACCGGAACAACCATACATTGCATTGAATTCGGAGCCGATGGGGGTCCTCAATCTGATAGTTTCCTCACGCAGCTCGCAACAATGAACCAAGGTCAATATCGCTATATTAATGTTCAAGATCTAAAAAACTAACGAGCAAATAGGACGATCGATTCGTTCATAATCGCGCATATTCGAATGGATCTCACGTTACCTGAATCTCTTGCTATTTCATCAAACTACTGGCTGCTCCCGAAGGACATTGATTTTGTCGAAGTGTTTATTTCTTCTGTTGGTCCTGTGTTTTTTTACTGGCTACCAGCAACTCGCTATATCGGCTTCGACCGTTTGGCTAGCACCACCTCTGTCAACCCAGCCGTCTCCGAGTTGGTATGCACGCCCAGTAACAAAACATGCGGGAAAGTTGATTCAATTCGATCACAAAGAAGTCGTCATTTTCGACGAGGAGATTGGACAGCAAGTACGATTTGCATCAGCACGAGTGATTTGGATAGAGGTCGACGAACTATCGTTTCTTGAGAAGCAGTTGCGGCAATCATTCGAAAAGAAAGATGACAATGCAGTCCTCAGCGGTTTAACGGCGGTCCTGATGGAGCGACCGCCCGTATGGCGTCAGCAGTGGCTGACCATGTTGGCTGCCATTGCGGCGTATAGAACCAACCGTGGCGAGATCAGTCTGGATTTAATTCGCCAACTTGATCAAAGACCCTTACCGCTAATGGTGCTGGCATGGTTGCCGATTGCATGGACTAACAAACCTATGCCGCAGTCCATGACCGGCGATGCAATGAATCAACTTTCTAATACATCAGAGATAACACAGTTGACTGCCAGTAGCTGGCTCTTATCTTCACCGCAGCGAGAAGTGGCGATTCAAAAATTAAAATCCTTGGAACTGTCGGAGCGTTTCGAAATATCAACGTTTGCAAAGTTATTATTGTGGCGTGTATCAAATCCTCAGCACGTCCTTCAGTCCGTTGAAAGATGGAAAACAACGGCGCTTTCGCTTCCTATGGTGCTTCAAACGGGCCCACTTGTGTTAATCAAAGATAAGCTTTTGGCATCCGGCTCGACCGAAGCCGCAAAACACTTGCAGTGGTCCATTGATGCAGCACCAATAATGCAACAGTTACAATGGATTGAAAGTCGATGACTTGAGCGATTCAAGCAATGATTACCAATCGATTCACTTGATTGCAACGCGTTCATTTAGTGCTTCTAGTTTTTTTGCTTTGAAGTCGTAGGATGAACTTTACTGACCGAAATACCCACTGAAACCGATCGATCGAATGAGCAGTGTTTTCTCGAAAATCATCTCCAAAGAGATACCCGCAGATATTTTGTACGAGGATGATTTGTGTCTAGCGTTTAGAGATATTAATCCCCAGGCGCCGGTTCATTTTTTAGTAATTCCAAAGAACGTAATCGAATCTATGGCGGGGTTAACAGCCGAAGATGAGGAGGTCGTTGGTCGCTGTTTAATAGTTGCTTCGAGGGTAGCCGCTGAGCAGGGTCTGGTGAACGGCTATCGTTTGATTGCCAACACGCTTGAGGATGGCGGACAGGAAGTACCGCATCTTCACTTTCATGTTCTTGGAGGTAGGAAACTGAGGTGGCCACCGGGTTGATGGTTGTTTAGCGGTTGTGTCCCTTGATTGCTTTCCGTTCTTAAATGTTTGCATGTCTGACTTCAGCGAATTTGATAAAGAATTGCAACGCCTGAAAACGCTGGAACGTTTCCGGACGTTGGAAAGTCGACGTACCGACGGGATCTATTTGATCACCGAGAATCATCAGCGATTATGCAACTTTGGCAGTAATGATTACCTCGGCTATGCGACTCAAGATTCTCTTAAGTTTCATCAGGGGTCAGGGGCAAGCCCACTGGTGTGCGGTTGGTCAGAAATCCATGAAGATTTATCTTTGGAACTGGCTCGTTTCGAATCAGCCGAAGCTGTTTGTCTTTTCTCTAGCGGCTACGCCGCCAGTAGTGGCGCCGTAGCAACCTTGGCTCGTGAAAGAGATGTGATTTTTAGTGATGAACTAAACCATGCATCGTTAATCGATGGTTGTCGATTGTCTCGCGCTAAATGTTTTGTTTACTCTCATCGAGATATTGCGTCACTGCGACTTTTGATGTCAAAGCATCGGGAACACTATCAGAATGCCTGGATTGTTACGGACAGTGTTTTCAGTATGGACGGGCATTTGGCTCCGCTCACCGAATTATGTGATTTGCGTGATGAGTTTGGTGCGGCGATCATCATTGATGAAGCCCACGCAACGGGAGTGTTCGGTGAGGGTGGGTCAGGGCTAGCCGAGTGGTTAAATGTCAAGAAACGTGTCGATGTAATCATTGGAACGCTCAGCAAAGCGATCGGATCACAAGGTGGCTTTATTGCCTCTACTCGCACCATTATTGATTATCTGACTAACCGATGCCGTTCTTTAATCTACAGCACTGCCCTGCCCCAGAGTTCTGTCGCAGCAGCTGCTCAATCGGTTCACAAAATCATGCAGAGTTCTCGTGAGCGAGATCGCGTAACATCGCTTGCTGAAATGCTCCGGGAATCGCTTGCGATAAAAACTAGTAGTAAGGAAATGCTTGTACCCATCATCCCTGTGGTAGTGGGTTCGGATGGAGCAGCGATCGCCGCTGCCCAGCAATTGCGTCAAGCTGGTTTTTATGTTCCCGCTATTCGTCCGCCGACGGTTCCAGAAGGTCAGGCAAGGCTTCGAATTTCGTTATCCGCCTTGCATACAGAAGAGATGATCATCGATTTGCTTGATCATTTGCGACCTCTGGTTAGATAATCCTTCAACGAATCTGAATGATTCGTGATGCTATGAATCTTTCTATCCTATTCTGAGAATTTAGAGAGACAAACCGATTGCATAACGTTGTGTAGCTGCAATTGCTCAGCTCATGGTGATACCAGAATTTTGGCCTCAGGGTTTTCGGATAAATTCCTCTGCATAACTTCTAACTTCTTTTCCATTCAGAACATGGACTCGACGTAGCTGTTGGATGCTTTCATCACCAAAAGAAGATAGTGGCACATGCACGAAATGTTTGCCGTATCGTTTGGCCAATTTTCGGAAGCCATTACCAGGTGGAAGAGCGGAAAGTAGTGCAATTTCTTTACCACGAGAGTGGAGGCAGGCGGCCGCGATTAGTCGCTCTTCGAGAGTCGTGGTGAAATCCAATTGGATATCAGACCAGATATCTTTAATCGACACTGGAGGATACAAAAACAAAGCGCCGCCATAAGTTCCAACTCCTATGCCAGGTCCAATCATCTCGCTGCTGAAATGCGTCGCAAAAAAGGCCAAAGTTGATTCTTCGTGATGCTCTGCAAACCAAGTCGTTCTCCATTGATACACTCTCGGATCTGCTGGTGAGTCAAATAGCATCACACATGCGTCAAGGTTACCGCGATTCGGTGGATTAACACGGACGTATATTTGTTGTTCATGCCAATGCCTCAGAGTATCACGGATATCAATTCCATCTTTTATACTTGTTGTGAACTTTTCGGTTCGGGCCAAGTCATTTCCAAGAATTGCTTTGGCTCGGTCGAAAACACGCGTGCGAAAGTTTTCAATTTTTTGATCCTCTGGCGGGTAGCTACATTGAGAGAAAGGGTTCCAACGATATTGCCACTTGGATTTTTCAAGTTGATGAGGGTTGCGATGTAGTTTGATTTTTTTCCAAGACACCGGAGGGTTAGGTAATCGACTTTTTGCAGTGGCTATGGTGCCGTCGGGAAGCGTTAACTGATCAATACCGAACTTTGCAAAATCGTTCGAGGGATCATTGTTTGCGAGTTCCAGTTGTTCTATGTACTGATTGGCGAGTTCAGCAACTTGTAACGCGAATGCGTCTCCTAGAATCTGCTGCGCCGCAGTGACAATGGTGACAAGATCGGGAGTAAGTCGACGTTGAATAAGGGATAGGTTGCGAATGTACTGAAGGCACTTCGTTAGATGCGTCGATGAGATTCTGCGTCCCCGATGTCCCATTTCCTGCTGATAGGCATTTCGCGCCGCGAGCAATAGCTCTTTAACGCCATCGATTGGTACGTTTTCAATCGACGTCAACTCGCGTCTTGAGCGTTCGTATAATGCGGTGATAAACGGTAATTCACCGAGCAAAAAAGGGTAGGTACGGGGATCTACCTCTAGAGTTTCGATGACATAATCATCAATTTCATCATGCGGAAGATCCGGATAATCTTGTCCCTCGAGTGCGAGGAATGATTCTCGAATCCATGGCCAATGCAAGACACTGGTGACAAATAGAATATTCCCAAACTCTTGTTCTAAACGCTTCAAGCGTCTCGCCATAAAATCAAATCGACCAAGCATCTGTTTGGAGCTTGGACGAGGAATCATTGGTAACAAAGCTGCAGCGTATTTCTCTGGGGATACATCTCGTACAGCGTAGGGATCCGGGACAATCGCAGAAACCGATTCGAAATGACGGACTTCCAAATCAATGAATTCGCGAGGGATATGCTCACCTATCGATGCGCGAATTGCTGCAATCACCCCTTGGCAAGGGTCGATCGGGACATAGCTAACCGCTAATTGTTCGCGATGCAATTGCCTGTCGTCAGAAGTTTCATCCCATGATAATAGTTCTGTAATTGGGTAGTTGGATTCAGGCCTAGAAGGTCTTTGAATCACGACAGACGGGCGCGGCAGATCTAAAGTGGCGAGTTCGACCTGCTTTTGAAATGATTTTGGAAGCGGGATAGCAACGCAGTCAAAAGAATAATCAAGGAGCCACTCAATCACCGTGTTCGCGAACGGTCCACTTCCGTGCACGATTGGCAATACCGAAATTTTATCACTCAACCGAAGTAGTTCAGGTATTTTTGGATTGCAATCTTCCGATTTCATACTCGGAACCTTTTGGTGCTAATTAGGCATGAACCCTGTTCAAGCGACTTCAATGATACGTGCGATGCATCCTAGTGTGCAGCCGGGCACTGGTCGGTTTTGATTGCATTGTTAATAGGTTGTAAGGAATTCAATGGTCAAGTTTTGCACGGCCGGATCATCCATTAGAAAACTATGCAGCACAGGTACCGTTTTTAGCCATTTTGCGCCGTCTAGCTTTGCTTCTTCGACACTTACTACAAAATCACCGGATCCATCGGTCAGAGGATTCTGGATTGGTTGCGCGGAAATATCTCCCGCGACGATTGCAAAAGGAAACGAAGGAGTTGCTAGATTCTTTTCAAGTTTTTCCCAGTCTGGACCAAGTTCCAATCCACCAGCACCTGTCACCCAACCGAAAACGCCCGTTGGAGCGAGTCTCTTTGCAATCATTGCTCCTTGGTTCGGAGGGCCGAGCATTACCATCGATTTACAACGAGCTAACACATTTTTGGGATCCGATTTCTCAAGATTGCTGATCATGTTTCTAACAACGATATTACCCATGCTATGGCCGACAAACCGAAATTCATCTTTGGGAGGTAGGTTTTCAATTACTTCCTGCAAGGCCTTGGCATGATCTAAGATTGATTTCCGAGTACTGGCGTAAGAAAACCGAATTACATTCGGAAAATCGTTCTCAACAAGGACCTTTTCAAGAGAACTCATCGACGAACGTGTTCGCATCAAGCCATGTAAAAGAATGACAGTGGATTGTGAATCTGTCGCTTCCCCTTTTATGGGGCTCTTTCGATCTAGAACAGACTCGCAGGTTTCGCGACTTCCCCAGCCGAGACGCACATTGTCTGAATTCAGTAGTCGCCAATGTCCGGTAATTGCATTTTGCTGAATTCGGTA
>JADHOA010000199.1 GCA_016779185.1 Rubripirellula sp. | reverse complement strand
GATCAAACATGGAAGCCAGAATTCGCTTGGCCTCTTCATGCGCTTCCGCATCGGTTGCTCCTGGAACCATCACTTGCCGGGCGGCGTAATAAGCTGCATCCTGTGCGAGATTTCTGGCGAGATTCAGTCTCGCAATTTCGAAGCTTGCCATGACAAGAATGAACAGAATATTTGCGATGATCGCAAACTCGACTGCCGCTACGCCTTTGCTAGCATCTATTCGCCTTTGGACGTTCGTTCGGGCAATTTGAGGAAGTTTTTTTCTTTCAATCGCGTACAAACGTGTTCTCTTTGCTTGTTTGTGGGGTGTATTCTGTCGCACATGATTTGGCTTTCCACCCGTGCGAGAATTTCGGCTGAAGGGTGGGTCAGCAAGGGGCAAAGCAGCATCGGTTGACTTCGGTCAGCTGCTTTCGTTTCGATACTCCTTTCGCATCGACACACTCGCTTTGAGCGTGAGGTTTCGAATCAGCTGAGGAGCAATCAGAAGATTTCCTTTGATCGGAAGTGTGACGGTGACCGTGACATGTTGAAGCGTTTCTGCTTGATCAAATCCTGGATTGCTAATTTTGATGCTGCTGTTTGGGGAGTGAACGATTTTTCGTTCAGTAAGAAATGTCGTGATGGAATCAATTGCATCTTGGTTTGTTTTTCCTTTTTCGACACCACTGCGCGCACCCTCGTATGCGGCTAGTGTTGCGGCCTCTTTGAGGAAGATCATCGAGCAGATGTCGAGCGTTCCGAGTGTCAATAACATGAGGACGGGCGTAATCAACGCCAGTTCAACGGTAGCAGTACCTCGTCTCTGTGAGGGCATGACAATTCTGTGTCTTCTTTGGCTGTTGCGGTGCCAGACTAGTGGATGGTTAGGTGCGCCCGTGATGAAAAGCTTCGGCGCGGACCGGCGTGCAGCAGAGGTTGGATGGCCTGACAATTTGTCGGTTCCTTTTCCGTTTCGTTTTGACGATTCGTGACACACTTGTACCTCCTGCCAGCATCTACGGTGCGGCATGGGCCTATTGAATACCTATTTCAACTCTTTCCTCGAGGAGGCAAAACTTTCGTTAGAATTTGGCAAAAATGAACGGGACACGTGGGGAGTTGCACATGCTTGGTCTTTTTACCACCCGAATTGCAGGTCTGTGATTCGCGTTACAATGGGCAGCTCCAATACTTGGTTGAGAAATCCCCAATTCGATAATTTGTGTTGCAACTAGGAGGGTTATTTTGGTTCGAAAAGCAATGATCGCTGCGGTGTTGTTTTTTGGCATCGTACCGACGGCATGTGTTGCGAATGAGGCAACGCAAATTCGTAATGTTCTTTTCATCATTGCGGATGATCTGCGTGCTAATGTGCTGGGGTGCTACGGGGATGCGATTTGCAAGACTCCCAATCTTGATGCGTTGGCTAGTCGCGGGATGTTGTTCAACCGAGCCTATTGTCAAGGCACATCTTGCGCGCCGAGTCGTCAGTCGATGATGTTCAGTCGCTATCAAGGGGTTGGCCCAGTTAATCTGGGGCAACACTTTCGTGAAAACGGCTGGTACAGTGCGAGGGTCGGGAAGATCTACCACATGCGAGTGCCCGGGGATATCATCGCGGGAACGAACGGACTCGACGTTGCTTCGTCTTGGACTGAACGGTTCAATTCACCAGGGCTCGAGGCGCATACTCCAGGGGATTACGCTTGTTTGAATCTGAACGAGTTCACCGATTCCCTCGAGAATCGACAGTCCACCAAAATGCCGCATCGTATGTTCGTTTCTGTTCAGTACGATGGAGATGGTTCCGATCAGGCCGATTATAAATCAGCAAGCAAGGCGATCGAGCTATTACGTGAGCATGCCGATGAGCGATTTTTTCTTGCCGTCGGTCTCGTTCGGCCACATTATCCGATGGTTGCACCACGACAATTTTTTGAACCCTATCCGTGGCAACAAATGCTGCTCCCTCCTCAGCAAACGGGTGATCTAGATGATATTCCTCGGCTAGGGCTCGCTTCGACCATCTCGTCAAAGAATCCTATCGGGAAATATCCGGATAACCAAAAGCGAATGTGGTCGGCCTATTATGCGGCGGTTACTTTCATGGACGCTCAGGTTGGGCGCATCCTCCACGAGTTAGATCAGCTCGGTTTGCGAGAGACGACGGCTGTCGTGTTTACGAGCGATCACGGCTACCATTTAGGCGATCACCAGTTTTGGCAAAAATCGAACTTACACGAGCAGGTCCTGCGTGTTCCACTGATTGTGTCCGCCCACGGCTATCCCGCCGGGAAAAGTGATTCGATGGTGGAACTTGTGGACTTATTCCCGACTTTGTCAGATTTGACTGGTCTCGAGGTACCTGCGAGTGTTCAGGGGAAAAGCTTGGTTCCAGTTTTGCGTGATCCATCTACAGTCGTAAAAAAACATGCCATCTCGTTCCATCAGGGTTATTCACTTCGTAATGATCGATGGCACTACATGCGTTATCGTGACGGAAGCCGCGAGCTCTATGACATGAACACCGATCCGGGCGAGTTTGACAATCGAGCCAGTGATCCTTTGTTAGTAGAAACGATCAGTGACCTCGATCGCAATCTGGATCGCTCGCTGCTTGAGTTTGGTATCCAACCTAGCGGTCGCGATCTCAAGGGCGAGTAAGGTCGATCGGTTTCGGAAAGCGTTTGGATTGATTGACGTTGGTGATTGTCAGTGAACTTTTCTTTGATCAGAGGTAGCGGTATGGCTGTTCGACGACCACCGGGTGATGTGACTTATCAAAATAGTGGAAGGGTTGTTTGCGTCACGGGCGGATCGCAGGGGATTGGGCTTGCGATCGCCGAAGGATTTGCAAAGTCCGGGGCAACGGTAATTTCCTTGGATTGCATGGATTCGTCGCAGAAAAACGAATCAATCCAGCAGATCCATTGCGATGTCACTGTGTCTCTAGGGTGCGAGACTGCAATCAACCAGATTGTGAGCGAACATGGTGCAATTGATGTTCTTGTCAATAACGCGGCCATCCAGCCATTGGAAAGTTATCACCCGGTCCATGAATTGGATGAATCGGTAATTGAGCGGATGACAAGCGTTAATTTGCTCGGTTATCTACGAATGGCAAGATTGGTACTGCCTCGCATGATTCAGCAGGGCAGCGGTGTGGTGGTCAATATCGCAAGTGGGCAAGCCCATCGCACTGCACGAGGTGTCGGGGTGTATGGGCCAATCAAGAGTGCGAATGTGATGCAAACACGTCAGTGGGCGGTGGAGTACGCGCGGCATGGTGTTCGAGTGGTGTCGGTTTCCCCAGGTGCAATCGACACGCCCATGGTACGGGCTACACTGGACGCACAAGGAGGGAGCGAAGCATTGGCGAATCGCCATCCGCTTGGGAGAATCGGGTCACCTCATGAAGTAGCCGCTGCGGTTCTTTGGCTATCTAGCGATCACGCTGCATTTGTGACCGGTACCGATCTTGAAGTTGACGGCGGCTTGGGCGCGTTTGGCGCTTTTGCCGACCCGTATTAGCGATGGGAAAATGCGTCCAGTCTTTCGTTGAACGCATTAGCGTGTTCGTTAGCTTTTGTCGGTTGGGAAGTAGGTATCGTGCTGGTGTCGGACAATGTTACCGTCAACTAGGTAGATCACATCCTCTGCGATATTGGTGGCGAGGTCTGATATTCGTTCCAGATGCCTTGAGGCACTGAAGCAATGCAATGCGGGATCCACGTCTTCGGGTGACTGACGCATGGTGTCCTGGATCTGTTGAATCACGGTTCGGTTGAGGGAGTCCATGCGGTCATCTTCATGGATCACCTGAACCGCCTTTTTGGGGTCGTGCTCGACAAAAGCATCCAACGCGTCTTTCACCATCTTGGTCGAGATTGCGACCATTTCTTCTATTTCAGCCGGTACGGGATAGAGAGGGTAAAGATCAAGGGATTTGGCACGTTCGGCGATATTGCACGCGAGGTCCGCCATTCGTTCAAGTTCGCTGTTGGTTTTTACCACGGTCACCAACCATCGCATGTCGGTGGCCAAGGGTTGGTGTAACGCAAGAAGTTTTAGGCACTCTTCCTCGATGCGGATTTCTCTCGCGTCGACGTCCTCGTCACCTTGAATCACTTCATCCGCCAAATCCGAATTGCGTTCCATCAGCGATCGGACAGAATGTTCTATCATCTGTTCCACAATGCCGAATTGTTCCACGAGGCTGCTTCGAAGACCCTGTAATTCACGTTCAAGTAGTTTGGTCATTTTAAATATCCGATCCGCTGCAATGGTAAGCAATTGGCAAAAAAGAGCCGCAACCTTTGAGCGTTAGCCAAATCGTCCTCGAACGTAATCCTCGGTTCTTTGTGAGCTTGGCTTGGTGAAGATATTTTCCGTGGTATCGAACTCAATCACCTTTCCCTCAAAGAAGAACGCCGTCTTGTCGCTGCAGCGAGATGCTTGTTGCATATTGTGCGTGACGATGACGATGGTGTATTGACTCCGCAATTCATCCATCAGATCTTCGATCGCTAGGGTGCTGGCGGGATCCAACGCACTGCAAGGTTCATCCATTAGCAGGACTTCGGGGCCGGTTGCAATAGCGCGTGCAATACATAGCCGCTGCTGTTGCCCACCGGAAAGACCCAGGGCGGGCGCATTGAGTCGATCCTTGACCTCGTCCCAAACAGCAGCCTTGCGAAGTGCCCATTCGACCAAATCGGCGAGTTCTCTCTTTTCAAGTCGCATGTGCAGACGAGGGCCAAACGCAACATTCTCGAAAATGGATTTGGGGAAAGGGTTCGCCTTTTGAAAGACGATTCCGACGCGTCGGCGGAGGTCAACAACGTCGGTGGAAGGGTCAAGGAGGTCAATCTCTCCCAATCGTAGATCGCCCGTTGCCTTTGCGCTAAAGATCGTATCGTTCATTCGATTGAACCAGCGGAGCAGCGTGCTTTTTCCGCAGCCGCTCGGCCCAATGAACGCGGTCACTTGATTCCTTGGAATCGAAAGTGAAATCGAATGCAGTGCTTGGAAATCACCGTACCAAGCGTTCAGGTTTTTGGCTTCGATTGCCGCAGCTGGTTCGGAAGGTTCGGACTTCGTCAACACAGAGTTTGCCTCTTGGGAGTTGGGAAGCAACGAGACGGTTTCGTCCGCCGACTTTGGGTCTACTGAGTTCATGTTTCGCTTTCGGGACTCTTCAAGCGTGTTCACATTCATGACGAATTTTAACGAGCTTTTTTCTGCATGCGGTGTCGGAGGATCACTGCGACGGCATTAAAGGAAAGAAGGATCACCAGTAACACGACGATGCCTGCAGCCGCGATCGAATGGAATTCTTCCTGCGGCCGACTGGTCCAATTGTAAATCTGCATTGGCAGAACGGTGTAACTATCCATCAAGTGATGCGGTGCATTACGAATGTAAACAATCCCCGCGATAATCAAGATTGGTGCGGTTTCGCCTATCGCACGACTCATCGCGAGGATCGACCCTGTTAAAATCCCCGGTGCAGCTGCCGGCAACGTGACACTCCATACAACCTGCCAAGGTGTTGCTCCAAGTCCGCGTGCACCGTCGCGGAGAGACGACGGCACCGATCGGAGCGATTCTTGACTACTGATGATGATCACGGGAAGAATCACCAGCATCAGCGTTAACGCGCCTGATAAGACACCACGCCCAAAAGGAAGTCGAAAGTAATACCACGACTTTTCACTGATGCGTCCCGGTACAGCGTTGGCATCAATCGCAAGGCTAAGCGATTCGGGGTCCGTGGGCGGGAAATCGTCCGGGCCCACGATGATGACCTGAACCGGAATGAGCTGCTTGCCTTGGTATTCAAATATTTCCATTCCCGACTTCGGAACGGTTGGCGCGTTCGATGGGGAGCTAACAGGTGCTAGGAAGTATCTTTCCTTCGCTCCCTCGACGCCCATGCTTAGGAAGGGATCACTTGCGAGGTTTGTAAATTGATCGTAGTACACGGCACCAATTTCAAACCCTGTGTGCTCTTTGCTGGCAGTGTCAAAGATTCCAAACATTGAGACAAACGCGGTCAGTCCCAAAATTCCGTATACCACGCTCGGAACACCGGCGAGGTTGCTAATGTTGAGCTGAATCAAAGAAAAGATTCGATTGGCGAAAAGACTGCGAGGTTTGAATTCCTCGAGTAAAACCGCCGTTCCGATACCAATCGGCAGCGTGATCAACGCACAGATACTGCATACCCAAATCGTTCCCGCAATCGCGGGCCAAGCACCTGCTTGACTTGGCTCTGGTTCTGGTGTGCCGGTAAGTAGTGTCGGTGTTAGTGAGGGTAGGCCTTGAGCGACAATGGATCCGATCAGGAATATCAAAATGATGACGCTAATCGTTGCAGTCGCGACGCAAATACGTCGAAACAATCGATCCACTGACATTCGGGTCTCGGAACCGCGCAGAGCGTCTTGAACTTCACTAGGCGGTAACCCCAGATCCTTTGACCCTTTCGATTCTTTGCCGTCGCGACCTTCGTTGCTCATTCGTAAGTCTCCCGGAAGCGGCGGCGAACCACATTGCCTAGCATGGTCAGAGACAACGTGATCAGGAACAGCGTGAAAGCTACCGCGTACATGGAGAAGTATTCAGTGCCAAAATTAGAGACATCTCCACCGGCCATCTGAACCATGAAACCCGTCATGGTTTGAATCTCATCTCGAGGATCGAGGGTTGCTTGTGGTCGACTGCCTGCCGCAAGGGCAACGATCATCGTTTCACCAATGGCTCTCGCTACCGCAAGCAAGAAAGCGCTGATGATTCCGCTCAAAGCAGCCGGCAAGATGACCTTGATCGTGGCATCAAATCTCGTTCCGCCCAGTCCCAACGCCCCATCTCGAAGAGACTTCGGTACCGACTGTAACGCATCTTCTGCTAAAGAACAGACCGTTGGAAAGCACAGGATACCAACGGCTAACCCCGCACTCATTGCGTTGTAAACGTTGAACCCATCATGTAACCATTGGAGGAACGGTGTGATGGTCATCAGTGCGAAGAAACCGTACACCACCGTAGGGATACCAGCGAGTACCTCTAGAATTGGTTTCAGTAGATCCCGGACTTTCCTCGGAGCATACTCACTTAAGTAGACAGCGGTGATTAATCCCAAAGGCAGAGCGAAGCCCATTGCGATCCCCGTGACGAGGAGGGTACCGCTAATCAATCCCCAGATGCCAAAGCTTTTGGTCGCTCCCAGCAAAGGTGTCCATTCAGCTGATCCCAGAAAATTACCGAGTGTGACCTCATCGAACTGAAAGAATCGCAGGGTTTCGGTGAACAGAACTCCGATAATCGAAACGGTGATCAGCACGGAGAAAAGTCCGCACGCGATCAGCCCACCATAGATGATGAGTTCTCTTGAGCGAGTAACTCTGAGATTTCGCCTTGGGCGAGTCAATAAGTGGCTCGCTGTTTCATCAAGTGATCTTGATGAGTTTGGTTCCGCCACGGCTCGGTTCATTCCGATGCTAATCCGCTTGTTTGGAATGGGAAAGGGTGGGCTGAAACGGAGGGCCAATCGTTCGTCTCAAGTTGCCCTCCTTTCTTGGATCGTCAGACCGCTGAATCGCCTAGATCTTGACCTCCTTTCTGGTTCTGTAAACCCGAGGTTCAAAGTTCTAAGGCGATTTACATAAGAAAAACTTGCATGCGTGCCGGACTAGTTTACCAAGTTTTGCGTCTTATAGACTTCCGTGACGGCACCGCTTCTTTTTTCCATTGAATCGGTTAGGTAGTGTG
>JADHOA010000198.1 GCA_016779185.1 Rubripirellula sp. | reverse complement strand
GGACTCCGTTGGGGAGCTGTCGGAATCGGAGGTTCTGTGGCTCTGGTTGCTGTCGAGATCGCCTTTAGTCTTTTACCGGCCTTCGTTCAAACCGATAATCCTTGGTACCTCTCCACCGGCCAAGCGTTAAAGAATGATCCGGATTTACCGTGGTTAAGACCCCCTGGGATCGAATGGACCGGTCCATCACGAGGTGATCTCGCCATTGAAACGGATAGTCCAGATCCTTATGCGCGAACGGTCACATTTCAGACTGACTGGCAAGGCTTTCGCAATGCCGTGGATCGAAAGGATGCTGAATGTGTTTTTATAGGCGACTCATTCACAGAGGCCGGTAATATTCCAATCGAGCAAACGTTCGTGCAATTGGTTGAAGATGCAACCAAGCTTCGCACACGCAACCTCGGTATCGCTGGTTACGGGCCTCCTGCCGAACTTGTGGTGCTCGAAAAATTTGGCATGACATGCAAGCCATCTACAGTCGTTTGGCAGATCGCGGAGACAAACGATCTTGATGACTCCATGTTCTTTGTCGAATGGCAGCAGGCAGGTCGACCGGATGTTTTGCCGGGCTATCGTTCGGTTGCAAGCTCGGTCCCCAAACGAATGCCATCACCACTGCGACTTCTTTACGATGCCTTGGTCCCGATGGCGGATCGGTGGCCATTCCGAGGTGAATTCATCGATCAAGACGATCAAGTGCACACGATGCGGTTCGAGATGTCTTTCTTGCCAGAGGCGGATCGACACCCAGGTTGGCGGGTAATGGAGTATTCGATTACAAGTGGAGCAAAACAACTGAGAGATCAAGGAATCTCTTTAGTTGTCTTGCTGATTCCTCGCAAGCTTAGGGTGATGGGTAAGTACTGCGACTTTGCACCGCTTGAAATTGATTCTCCTGATGGAGTGATTCGCTTGGAACATCAACTACCTGAGGGATGGGAGCTTCCAGTTCCAGTGCGACTGTCTAACCACTTAAGTCAACTCTGCGAACGACTTGAGGTTCCATTTGTTGATGCCACCGAAGCTTTGTTGGCAGAAACCGCTCAAGGACGAATGGTGTATCAGCCCATGGACACCCACTTGACCGCCGAGGGGCACCAAATTGTCGCTCGACTATTAGTCTCCGCCTTACCTTCCGTTTCGATTCCTTAATACGCTGAGAAAAAGCGTGTTCCCGTCCAGTCCATGATGCGAGTAGAAATCATGCGTCTATGCGACCGAAAAAGCGGTGAGCGTCGATCACACTCGCTTTGATTAGATTGTTTTCGGTCACGCTGGTAGAGCTACAAGTTGAATCGCGAGATTATTTTCTACTTGCTAGATATTCAAGTAAATCTCGCAAGTCGGAAGAGTTCACATGCTCAAGTAAGTTGTTGGGCATGACAGATCTTCCTCCTCGACGCTGGGTGATTTCACTTTTTTTAATTTGGACCGTTGATCCATCTTGCCTCATTAATTGCAACTGTGAATCCGTTTCCGATTCAATCACACCGCTGACCGTACTGCCATCAGAAAGTGCAACAAGGACTCCTTCATAGCCTTTTGCAATTTGTTTTTCAGGATCGAGAAGCGATTCCAGAAGGTACTCTCGTGATACTCGACCGCCAATGTTACTGAGGTTAGGTCCGACTCTTCCTCCGAGATCATCGATCTGATGACAGCGTACACACTGTAACGCCGTGTGATGTTCAAAAAGAAGACGACCTCGCTCAGCAGATCCACCCTGTAAAACCGCTTGATATTTTGCAGCGAGGCTAGTTTGTTGGCCGAGATAACCGAGGACGTTTGCAAGAGCTCGTTGAACACTCGGTGATTGACGCTCATTCGCGATCGATAGAACCTCATATTTGATGGTGGGTGCGATGCCTCCTGACGAAAACGTATGAAGCATACCGACAAGTAACTGATCCACCTGAGGTGAATTGATTTCGCCCAACGCGGTCAATGCTCGCTGCTGTTCCCGTTCATTACCCGATCCAAGCAGATCGATCAGGATCTTGGTTGCGCCATCCGGATCCTTCACGGAAAGAAGTTCTGCCGCACGGATCTGAAGAATCGACGATTCACTTTTTGAGGCATTCTGGATAGCAAGGTCTCGTTCGTTCGATTGGCTATCTGCTAATCGGTTGAGTAGCAAGAGTCTTGATCTAGGGTCACGTTGCGGATCGATGATCCATGATGCATCACCGACCTCGATCTCGAGAGATTCTGCAGCAAGCATCAGTTCGTGATCCAGATCGAGCGATTTTTCTTTTAGCGTTTCACGCAGCCATGGTTCAATCACATTTGCCGCCGATGTTTTTGCCGTTTCGAGAACCGATGGCTGATCATCTAACCAAATGGTTCCCATGACTGGATCTCGCTCCGGCGGCTGGGTCCAGTTCTTGATTGCCTGAATCGCAATGCTCTTGGTCGAGCTTGGTACATCCTCACGATCTATCAAGTCGATTAGACGATGCGCAGAATTTTCGTCCCTCAATTTCAGGTTGGCGTTAATGGATCGACGCTGAAACGATTCCAGATCTGGACCGATCAAAAGATGGTTCGCCAAATCATTCAATGCTGACTGGATCGGTAGATCGTAAATTGCCCTCGCTGCCTCAAGAACTAATTCTGTTTCAGGGTCATCGAGGAAGCGAGTAACCGATGCGGCACCGATTCTTCGCATGGCAAGTAAAATGCCAAGTCGAACCGATCGATCGGGGTCATTCGACTTGGTCTCTAGTTCATCAAGGGAAGTGGTTTTTGATAAAGCCCAAGAAGCAGCATGGCGAAGGAATGGATCAGCGTCTGCATTGGCGCGCAAGACGGTAAGCAAAGCATCGGTAGCCTCGCTTGCCCTCAATTCGCCCAGTGACAGGGCTGCCATTGCTCGCACGCGAGAATCGGAGTCTGCAAGTTTATCAATCAGCTTTTGGGCCGATTCTTGCCATGCAACCTCACCAAGTACACGGCTGCACTGAGCTCTAATTTCAGAATCTGAATCCGTTAGCAGATCCATGACAGATCTCATGCAGGATTCTTTTTGGGCGGGGCTCTGTTTCGCAATCATGCCCAGTGCCCAAATCGAGTGAATTCTCGCTAGTTGATTCTCGCTTGTTAGCAGTGTCCGAATCAACAAATCGATCGAGGCTTCTCCGCGGTCAGCCAAAACAAATTGCGCTCGTTGGCGGTATCGTTGGTCAGGATGTTCAAGTTTGTCGACGAGTTGCTCGATCGGTAAGTTAGAAATATCTTGGGTTAGCCAGTTCCCCTTTACGGATACGGAATCTTCATTGATTTTCGATTGGAATTTTGCCGAATAAATCCTTCCCATGCCATCACTGTCTGCGCCCCGGATCCAATCCGTGATGTAGATATTTTGATCAGGACCAAATTCGATATCCGTTGGTAAGATGTTCCCCACGAAGGTGTGTTGATCCACGACCGAGAATCCAGCGCCTTGTGGCTTCAGGGCAAAACTGCGAATCCCACTGGTCTCAGGGGCATCCGCGAAATCACAAAGAAAAAAATGATCTTGATAGCGGTTGGGTAGGCCAACACCTGGATAGTGGGTGAATCCCGCAGGTCCGATTCCAATGTGTGCTAACGCCGGGATCACCGCTGCTGAACCATGTTGTTCGGTAGTCTGCCAAAGTTGGTCCATATTCCACGGGCCAAGAGGGTAATCTGCAGGCATGGTTTCGAAAGCCATCTCCCATCCCGCATCAATCCCCGGCATCACGTAGATCAGCCTCGCTTGATCGCCTTGATTTGAGTTGTTGTCACAGGTGAAAAGATTTCCGTAATCATCGAACACAAGCTCTTGCGGATTGCGAAAGCCGGTCGCGATTTGTTGCAGTTCGGTGCCGTCGGGATTACACCGTAAGATCGCGCCGGTGGAGGGGGTGTGTAGCGTTGAACCTTCCTTGGTCTTTACCATAAAACCGCGGTCACCGATGGAAAAATAAATTTTGCCGTCCGGTCCGCGTGTCAGACCGTGCAGACCATGTGGTAAGGATGCTTTTACACCAAATCCCGTGAGGATTGCTTCTCGTTTATCTGACTTTCCATCTCCATCACGATCACTCAGAGTCCATAGATTGGGAATGCAGGTGTAGATGATTTGATGATCAACACTCAGAAGCCCAGTCCCGGTGCCAGTGAGGGGTTCACAAAAATCATCAGCGAAGATTGTCGACTTGTCTGCCTTCCCATCTTGATTGGTGTCTTCTAGGCGACGGATGCGCTCCGAGAACTTTGTGTGCGTGGTCATCCCACCATCACGATTTGCTGCAAACTTCTCATACATTGCCAATCGATCTGCTGGAGTTTGGTTTTTGAGATCATCCAAAAGCCAAGACTCCCTCCCCGCGTAACCAAGACTGACTTCGGTATCAAAGCGAAACGTTTCTGCGATATACATTGCGCCTTGTTCGTCAAAGCAGATTGCGGCAGGATTGGAAACCATTGTCTCATCCGCGAACACTTTGAATTCCAATCCGTCCGGTGCCTCAAAGCCATCGATCGCTGATTCTGCTAAACCAGAGAGAGCGGCCAGGCTAGCGGCTAAATCTCTCTCGCCCATTTTGGCGATGTCGTCGCGAGACAGTTTTGACCACCTCAAAACACCGTCGCCTGCATATTGCATCAGAAGTGGTATTTCGGGAGTTTTGATATCTGCGAGTATGGAGTCATTTTTGAGATTGGTGACAAGCAGACGCCGGTCAATACCGCTTACTGCGATCGCTTCACTTCCCGGCGAAAAAGCAAAGCCGAGGATTTGGTTACCTTCTAATGTAATCGTCGGTAGCGTTTGTCCATCTCCGCTTCGCCAACGCTCGAGACGCGATGGATCCCCAGAAGCCACCAGTTGATCGCCGTCCGGCGAGAACATGATTCGGTCGATCGGAGAAGAATCGTTGCGCGGCAGTTCAAGGACTTTGCGCCCCGTTTCCATCTCCCAAATCTGCAGTGACCCCTTTCTGCTTGCCGCAGCGAGCCAGTTGCCTTTGGGGTTGTAGGCGAGTGCGGTGATTGGCGATGCAAGCTCGCAGAGCGTGGCGAGTGGTAGACCACCGTAGGCATCCCAAAGTCGCACCGTTCCGTCTTCGCCTCCGGTTGCCATCGACACACCGTCCGGCGAAAACGTCACCGCATTGACAGGCCCATCGTGATCCTCGAGCGATACGATTTCCTGTCCACTGCCTGTTTCCCATACTTTTACAACCCCGTCTTTTCCTGCGGTCCCGATGAGATTGCCAAATCCAGAGAAGGCAATTTGATGGATGCGTTCCGTGTGACCGCGGAGCGTGATTTGCTGGCTGAGATCTGGCTCTTCGTCATCCCATAACCCGAGACAAACCGTTAGCTCATTCGAGTCGAATGCCCAAGCCGTTAAAGAGCCATCTGGAGAGATTGCAACATTCGATCTTGATGTCGAAAACGCCGCTGGTCCCGCATGTCCGGTAGGTGGGATCAGCGATGGATCGACTTGTGCCGCCGGTACAGGTTTCGAATCCACAGATGTTCGTCGCATTTGAAAGACGACGCCGGCGATCAACCCGATGACCACTAATAGCCAAACACCGAAACGAGTGGATTTACCGCCTGGATTTTGAGGAGTATTCCGGTTTGATGGACCCGAATCCGTGACTGTCGTCGAGCCATCGGCAGATTGTTGGCGATTGTTGCGGTGATTCGTTCGTGGTCGGGGTTTCGAAGGAGACACCGAATTACCTGCGTGATGGGATCGAATAGTGAAAAGAGAGTGGATGATGACGCATCTGCCTTGGAATCAGCAAAACGCTTAGCATCACTTTTTGTTTGGTGAGGATTCGGTTTATGGTTAAGTTCAAGTGGAGTGATTAGGGAATTACATAATATTGGGCTAGAGCCTTGAATCGGTGACTGATTCAGTCAGCGAGTGGATCATTTGCAATACAGTACAAGAAGTGTTCCGTTCTCAAGAACATCTCACCGCCGATGATAACCGGCGACGCGAAGCCGCCATCACCAAGATCATTTTCAGCGATCCTTTTCAATGAATCACCAACCTCAAAGACCGAGACGATACCCGACTCTTGAGGCAAAAATACTTTATCACCGACCGCCACCGGTGATGCACTAAGGTTGCCGCCAATCCGCTCTTTCCATTTTTTTTGTCCGCTGTTGGCGTCATAGCAAACAAGGGTGCCACGATCTTCAGCAACTAAGAGGGAATCGTCGACTAGTAGGCTCGAGGGGACATTGGCCATTGCATCGGCTTGCCAAACGATTTTTCCGCTATTCATTTCGATGGCCATAACACCTGCGATCATTGGCGATGCACCACAAGTAAAAAAAGCCAACCTGTCATTAAAGCTCGCAGTTCCGATGGTGCTTAGTCCCGGTCCTTCGCATTGCCATAGGACTTCACCTGTTGCTGGATGATAACTGACCACCGAATTCTGGCCGCTCATGATAAGTTGCGATCGACCTGCGGATGGATGGATCACCGGGCTTGTGTAACTTCCACCTGCTGATCTTTGAGTTTGCCAGACGATGTTACCGGTTTGGCGATCAACGGCGGTAAGGTAGCTAGTTCCTAAGTTGTCACCCGGAATAATGACGAGGGATTGGTAGAGACATGGAGATGAACCGTATCCGTGCTCCGAGATAAACGGCGCAATGGGTTTCTTCCAGTTGAGAGTTCCGTCGACCGATACCGAGGCTAACCATAGTTGTTGATCCGAGATCCAAGGATAGAAAATCGAAGAACCGTCGCACGCAGGTGAGGAAGATGCGTAGGTGTTTTTGATGCTCTTGTGCATCGCCTCACCCGAGGTCAGTGGCGTTTCCCATTTCGGCTCACCGGTTGCTCTGTCAAAACTGTACAGAGAGAGTGTTTTGGTGAGGTCGTCGGCCGAAGCGAGGTAGACGCTCGTCCCAACCACAATCGGTGAACCATGGCCACGACCCGGCACATCTGATTTCCAGCGGATGTTTTTACTTTCAGACCACTCTGTGGCAGCGTCACCTGTTCCAATGTTGTTATGATTCGATCCTCGCCACCAAGGCCAGTCATTTTCCGCAACCTTGATGGATGCCGTCTGTCCCCAAATGAACCAAACCAATCCTAGAAACACCGCGACGCCGATTGACGCTGCAATCAAACGCGATCGCGATGGTTTTGCCAAAGGAGTGGTATCCATAGCGTTTTGGGATAAAGGGTGATAAGCAAAGGTAATTCAAACTAGCTTTGCCAACTTGCGGTGTCAATTCAGGCCATGTCCGTTTAGGTTAACGTTACACTACAGAGATGCCCCCGTTGTGAGTCTCTCCGTTGATCCGAAGTATGTCACGAAAGAAGAGAAAATCGAATCCGCACCACACCTCGGATCAGAAGGTCGTGGTTGCGTTGTCATTGCGAAGAAAGATTCTGTTCTCAGCACTAATCGTCTTTGTTCTTTTTTTTGGGGTTGAGTTTTTGCTTCGGCTTGCGAGGTTGGGTGAGCCTCCGGAGATTGGTGTGCTGCGATTTGGATATGACGCGGGCATCCCTCTTTATGATTCAGACGGGATCGAGCGAGAAGGCGAGCCGTTTACCGACTTTCCGATTTTTGAGGCGGATCCGAATCTTTTTTGGCGACCCATCGAAAATACTCCTTTCACAGGAATTGATGGATTACGACTCGATGCACCGCAGTCAAAAGTCAAGTCAGAGGGGGTGTTTCGCGTTGGTGTGATTGGTGATTCTTGCAGTTTTCTGGGACAAGACTTGTACCCCAATCAATTC